>JAVVPD010000013.1:0-33930 GCA_036655975.1 Desulfovibrionaceae bacterium
TTTGATCTGCGTTTTTTACCCAACCCCTATTTTATTGAAGGATTACGGGCATTATCAGGCAAAAATCGCAAGGTGGCCGAGTATGTGTATACCGAGCCAGCCAGCAAAGAATTTTTGCATAAAATGGTCGAATTTTTGCAATGCATGCTGCCGCTTATGGAGGCCGAAGGGCGCTACCGCACAACCATTGCCGTGGGATGCACGGGGGGGCGGCATCGCTCAGTGGCAACGGTGGAATATTTGGGGCGGGTATTACGGCAATCGGACTATGTGGTTTCCGTCGAGCACAGACACCTTGAACTTGGTTAGAAAATAGGGCACCGTTTTTAGAGATGACCAAGGAGGGTATATATATGACGCAAGCGGCAAACACCCCCACCGTGGGGATTATCGTAGTGGCGCACACCGATTATGGGGCGGCCTTGTTACGGACAGCGGAATTTATTTTAGGCCCGCTGAACGATTGTACCTCCATCAGTGTGGACGTGGCCTACGAGGTGAGTGAAACCGTGCAGCGCCTGACCGATGCAACGCAGCGTTTGGACAAGGGCGCTGGTGTGTTGCTGTTGACGGATATGTTTGGGGGCACTCCCACTAATCTGAGTCTTTCTTTGTTAGGTAAGCATCAGGTGGAAGTGGTCACCGGGGTTAATCTGCCCATGATTTTAAAAGTTTTCTCTTTGCGGACAAAACCCTTAGAAGAACTTGCCGATATTGCCGGCGAGGCTGGCAAAAGCGGCATCGTGGTTGCGGGTAAGATGTTACGGAATAAAACGAAAGTTACAGGCTAAGTATGTCATGGTTTCGGGTAGACAACCGTCTGGTGCACGGTCAAATTATTGAGGCTTGGCTGCCCTATACGGGAGCCAAACATTTGATTGTGGCGAACGACACATTGGCAAAAGACGGCATCCGCCAGCAGATTATTTCTTTGGCCATACCCCAAAGAATTGGGGTGCATTTCATTTCCTTGCAGCAATTGCCCGAAACGCTGTTTTCCTGTTCCAAGGGAACGGCTTTTGTACTGATGGCAGATTGTCAGGATGCCGCACATGTTTTTGCTACTGGTGTGTGCATGGATGTACTGAATGTGGGAAATTTGCATTATGGCCCGGGGAAAAAACAGGTATTACCACATGTGGCGCTTTCCGATGCTGACGTGACGGATTTGAAATATCTGGTGGCACACCATGTGACCTTGGATTTTCGGTGCGTTCCTTCAGAAACCCTCAGGGGGATGCAAGATGCACTCCTTTGATCCTATGCTTACACCATTAGTGGGCTGTTTTTTTTTGTCATAAGCTTTTTGGCCCGCCGCGCATGTAGCATTGGCCTTATTGAAAGACCGCTGGTTATCGCGCTGTTTGCAGGAGCGTTCACGGGGCACAGTGATGTAGCCCTGCCGCTCGGAGTAATATTTGAGCTGTTTTGGTTGGATGTTATCCCCTTAGGAGCCGTTATCCCGCCAGTGGCTTCCTTGAATTTTTTTCTTGTTTTTTGTCTTGCGCTGGTGTTCGATTGGCACAATCCCGCCCAATTATTCCTTCCCATCCTGCTGACTCTGCCTTGCGCTTATTTCGGAGCCATGGTGGAGCGCTGGCAATACGCCCGCAATGACGCTGCGCTGGAACATCTGAATCAGTGGATAGAGGGCAATAATACCGAATACAGCCCCGCGCGGATTGTTGCGCTTTCGCTTATGCAAGCCGCCATGTTACAGGGTTTAGCGTTTTTATTCCTCTTTGGGCTGGTATACGCCCTGTTGTTGAACGGAGGACTGGATGAATGGTGTGTCCGTCTGTTTGCCCAAAATCCGGTGAGCTGGACAGGCTTGTATGGCTTGTCCGCCATAGGTGCCATTGTGGCTCTGCGTACGCGCCGTGCCTATGCGGCGCTGGTTCTCTGCATTGCGGTATTACTGCTGTGCAACGGTTTTGGCTGGCTCTAAAGCATTTTTGATTCCATACGCTCCCTCCGGTGCTTTACGGCGAAAGTAAATTTCGCCTACGCCTACGGGGCGGGCGACGGTTCTTGTCGCCAGAGCATTTAGTATTATGTGTTAGCCAATTTTTTTAGTGTACTATGATTGCTTGATAAAATCCATATTTTGCGTCTAAACGTGCCAGAGGCGCATCGTATATTGATATCTGGTTGCCTTTATGCTCAAAATATGTAATTTTAGACGAAGATTTCTTGTGATTATTTTAACATTATAGTGCGTAGTTATGAAGGAGCGTTTCATGGCAAAATTTAAAATGAGTCTTCCTATGCAAATGGCCATAGGGATGGTTGCTGGTATTTTAGTCGGCGTTCTAGCGCAAGATACCAGCTATGGTGCCATGGTTTTTAAACCCATGGGTGATATTTTTATTAAACTTATTCGCATGGTTGTTGTTCCCTTGGTTTTTGCCACGCTGGTTGCGGGGGCTGCCGGTATTCGTGATACCAGCAAGTTGGGACGTATCGCTACAAAAACATTGCTTTTTTACTTAATCACCACGGCCTTGGCTGTCACTATTGGGCTGATTTTAGCAAATATTTCTCACCCCGGTGCTGGGCTTGACCTGACAACGCAGGGCTTAAAGGCTAAGGATGTTGCCCCACCACGGCTTATGGATACCTTAATGAACCTCATTCCGCTTAATCCTGTGGAATCCATGGCTAAGGGAAATATGCTGCAAATTATCATATTTGCTATTATTTTCGGCTTTGGGGTGAGTTCTTTGGGGGAACCGGGCAAGGTTGTCCACAAGTTTTTTGAAAGTGTGGGCGATGCCATGATTAAGGTAACCGGCTTTGTTATGCTGTACGCGCCTATCGGTGTGTTCGGCTTGATGGCCTATACAGTGACGCAACACGGTCTTGCAGTGCTGTTGCCTCTGGCAAAGGTTATTGCCATCATGTACATTGCGTGTTTCTTCTTGGTTGTGCTTGTTTATGTGCCTTGTGTTGTATTTATTGTAAAAATTCCGGTTATGACCTTTTTCCGTGGCATGGCGGAACCTTTGCTGGTGGCCTTCACCACATGCTCCAGTGCTGCGGCTCTGCCGTCTAACATGCGCTGTTCGGAAGAATTGGGGGCGTCTAAAGCGGTTGCCAGTTTTGGTATTCCCTTGGGCAATACCATTAACATGAACGGTACGGCCGTATACATGGGTATCTGTACCATCTTTGTGGCGGAGGTGTTCGGTATGCCCATGCCCCTCAACACGCAACTGGTCGTGATTGTCATGTCTATTTTGGCGGCGGTGGGAACCATGGGTGTTCCCGGTGCGGGCCTGATTATGATCAGTATCATCTTTATTCAAATCGGCATTCCGCTGGAAGGGGTGGCGCTGATCGCGGGTATTGACCGTATTTTGGACATGGTGCGTACGTCTATGAACGTATTGGGTGACGCACTGGGCGCTCTGGTTGTTTCCCGGCTGGAAGGTGATTTTGGCCTGAAGGAAGGTGAAGAAAGCTCCGCAGCATAATACTTACGTAACTATTGTATATATTCAAAGCGGGCATCCTTGGGTGCCCGCTTTTACTATGCAATATGTTTTAGAGTATATTATTATCTATGAACAAAACTGATGCTATTGATAAAGTGTAATGTTTATGTCAATATTACATATCTCTATTAAGCATAAAAAATATTGGGTATGTAAAATACGTTTTATGACCTAAATAAAAAATATATGAAAAAATACTACAGCTATATTGGGTATGAGGAATAAAATTGTTATGGAAAACGTTACAGGGAGCGACTCAAAAGGCTTCCGGAAACCGCATGTAGCCTACGTGTTGTTGTGGTATCCTGTCTTTACTCAACCCTTTATTTTTCGAGAAGTGCAGGGACTCAAAGCGCAAGGCTATCCTGTAGAGATATATAGCCTGTACGGGCTTTCGTTGGATGAATGTTCGGAAAAAATGCGCCAAGCGGCCAACGCAACTATTTGTTTGGGCATGAAGGCCTTATTCCCTTTACTGGGCACGGCCTTGCAACAATTAGTACGCCAGCCCATGCAAACATTACGCATGTGCCGCAAGGTTTTAAACTACCACTGGCCCAATTGGGAAATGCTCGGCGAAAATTTTTGGGCTTTGCTGTGCGGTATATATTTGGCAAAGCGCTTTCGTGAGGCAGGCATTGACCATATTCATGCGCCTTGGCCTAGAGGCACGGCCACAGCGGCGTGGGTGGCCTCGCGTCTTTCCGGTATTCCCTTTTCTACGGCAGCCAGAGGGGACAATCTTAACCCTATGGATCCAGATTTATTAGATAAATTGCGGGCTGCTTGTTGCATCCGCGCGAACAATAAGGCTGATGCCGAACGCATCAGGAAGCTTTTGCCCGCTACCGAGCAAACAAAAATTTGTCTTGTTTATAACAGTCTTACCCTGCCGGCAGACGAATTGGCCCCCGCGCCGTTACAAGCACCGGTACGCATATTGGCGGTGGGACGTTTTGATATTACTAAAGGTTTTGACTATTTACTGGATGCCTGCAAACTTTTGAAAGATGAAGGCCTTGCCTTTCACCTTACATTAGTGGGCGGTGGCGGGCGCTGGCTGGGCTTGGGTTTGCTAGGCCCCCAATTGCAAAAACAATGTGAGGACTTGGGATTGAGCGATTGTGTGACCATGCCCGGTCTTGTATCGCACACAAAACTTCCGGAAGTGCTCACATCACATGATATTTTTGTGGCTCCTTGCATTATCCACGCCTCGGGCCGTCGGGATGGCATCCCCAATACGGTTATTGAGGCCATGGCCTATGGCTTGCCCACGGTGAGTACCAATATTAATGCGTTGCCAGAAATTGTCCGCCACGGGCACACGGGGCTTACCGTGCCGGAAAAAGATTCTGCGGCTTTGGCCCGTGCGCTACGGTATATGGTGGAGCACCCTGAAGACGCGCGGCGCATGGGGAAAAATGGGAGTGTGCTCGTGCGGGAAATGTTTAACCCCGATACGAATATTCGCCTGTTAATCAACATGTTTACAAGTGTATAATCGTTTTTATTGAACCTTGATAAGCCCGTCCGTGTGGGTACCCTCTATGCCGAGCGCAGAACAGATCATCGCGACCATTCAAGCCCATGCCGACCCTGTGCAGGCGCAAAACCTGCAGCGTTTTTTTAAAACTGGGGCAGGGCAATACGGTGAGGGGGACGTGTTTTGGGGCGTGAAAGTCCCCGTGGTGCGGCGCATTGCTAAAGCCTTTACCACCGCGACTTTGCCTATAGTGAATGTTTTACTTGATCACGCAGTGCATGAGGTTCGCCTTTGTGCGCTGTTACTGTTGGTGGAACAATTTTCCAAAGCTTCAGAAATACAACGGAAAAATATTATTGATTTTTATTTGTACCATGCGGAGCGCGTCAATAATTGGGATTTAGTGGATCTTTCCGTGCGTCTGCTCGGGACATGGCTCATTGATAAAGACAGGGCCCTGCTGGATGAGCTTGCCGCAAGCCCCATACTCTGGAAACAGCGCATGGCAGTGGTGGCAACGCACACCTTTATCCGCTTGGGTGACTTTGAGGATATTTTGCGCTTGAGTCAAAAACTTATGCACCACCCGCACGACCTTATCCATAAAGCGCTCGGGTGGATGTTGCGCGAAGTGGGTAAGCAAGACCGCGCGGTATTAAGCGCTTTTCTCCACCAGCATAGGCCGCACATGCCGCGTACCATGCTGCGCTATGCCATTGAGCACTATCCTGAACCAGAGCGTAAGGCATGGCTACAGGCGTGAACCGCCTTCCCCCCGCCCAAGGCTGTATGCATATTCTGCTGGCGTATGTACCCAGCGCAGAATCCGCACCGTGCCTGCAGCGCCTGTACCGTCAGCTTCCCGCCGCCCATGCCGAGAGAATCAATACCTTTAAACAGTCGCATGATCGCGTTTTGCGTTTAGCGGCTGTACACGCCCTGTGCACGGGGCTACGCACATGTACGGGTTTGAGCACAATGGCAAGCCTTGCGGCTTTGCGCTATGCTGCCTCCGGCTGTCCCTCATTGGCGTTGGAGCACTGGCACTTGAGCTTTGCCTATACGCACACTATGGCGGTATGCGCCTTGCGTTTTATGCAGACGCAAGCCCCGATTGTGGGCGTGGACGTGGAAAATATCCCTATAACTGGCCCCCTTGAAAGTTTTACAAAGGTCTTTACGCCTGAAGAACGGCGAGCTATCGCCGCATGTGCTGACAGCCCCAGCGACCTTACCCGGCGGTGGACCATTAAAGAAGCCGTGCTTAAAGCTCTCGGCACGGGCTTTGCGGTAGACCCGCTCCGCATCACGACCATAGGTGCGCGGTGGGGGCAAAGCTTTGTCTGCGGTTTTAGCGCGCAGAGCGCGGGGCAACAGCCCCTGTATACCTGCGCCGTGTCTTCCACACAAAGCATGTTTTGGCAATCAATTCCTCTCACACCTGCATCGTGGCTAACGCTTGCTTCGGATATTCCGTGGAAGGAAAGCCGGATATCTTGCTTGCGTCTTGCCTAAAAGGGACATACACTTTTTTGTACTATAGGTTTTTTTAACGCCAAGGAGTTGCCATGGCTGTTCATCCAGAAGCAGGTACTTTGTCCGCTCCAGAAAATCTCGTGTCTATTCCCTCACTTATCGCTTCATATTACACAGATTTTCCCGATCCCACCCAAGAGGCACAAAGGATTGCCTTCGGGACTTCCGGTCATCGGGGTGGATCCGAAAAAACCACCTTCAACGAAGAGCATATTTACGCGGTAACGCAAGCGGTGTGCGATGTACGCAAAGCGCAAGGCACCAACGGTCCTTTGTTTCTGGGGGTAGATACTCACGCGCTGTCGGAACCGGCATACCGTTCCGCCCTTGAAGTGCTGGTTGCAAATGGCGTGCAAGTCTGTATCGCCCCCGACAATGTATTTACACCTACTCCGGCGGTTTCACACGCTATTTTGTGCTATAATCGTGGGCGCACCGGCGGATATGCTGATGGCATTATTATCACTCCTTCACATAATCCCCCCACAGACGGCGGCTTTAAATACAATCCCCCCCACGGCGGCCCAGCGGAAAGCAAGCTGACCACCTGTATTGAAGAACGCGCCAATGATTTACTGATGCACGACAATAAAGATGTGCAGCTCATGCAATACCGCCGGGCGCGTGCTTCGCATCTGGTGCGGGAGCACGACTATATTCGTGCCTATGTGGATGATCTTGCCCAAGTGCTGGATATGGACGCCATTGCCCAGTCTGGACTGCGCCTCGGTGTGGATCCACTCGGCGGGGCCAGCCTACATTTTTGGGAACCCATTGCGGAAAAATACAAACTTCATTTGACGCTTGTGAATCGTGAAGCCGATCCTACCTTTCGCTTTGTGCCCCGCGATCACGACGGGAAAATTCGTATGGATTGCTCATCGCCCTACGCGATGAGCGCCTTGTTACGGCTCAGAAATGATTTTGACCTTGCCTGTGCCTGTGATCCTGATTCGGACCGTCACGGTATTGTCAGCCCCGAGGGTTTGATGAATCCCAATCAATATCTCTCTGTCGCCGCATGGTATCTGTTCCAGCACCGTCCCCAGTGGTCTGCTCAGGCCGGCATTGGCAAAACCCTTGTCACCAGCTCTATGCTGGACAGAGTAGGGGCCTCGCTAGGACGAAAAGTGGTGGAAGTGCCGGTGGGCTTCAAATGGTTTGTCCCCTATCTTGTCAACGGTACTTGTGGGATGGGCTGTGAAGAAAGCGCGGGCGCGTCATTCCTGCGTAAAAACGGGGAACCGTGGTCTACCGATAAAGACGGTCTTTTGCTGTGCCTTTTGGCTGCGGAGATCACCGCCAAAAAGGGTAAAAATCCCGCAGAATTGTATACCCAGCTTACCCAATCCTTTGGGGCTCCCGTGTACGCGCGCATCGACAGTGCTGCTGACCCGCATACCCGCCACGTTTTGCTCCACCTTAATGCCAACCAAGTAACATTAAAACACTTGGCTGGGGGGCCTGTTCAGCACATTTTGACCCATGCCCCCGGCAATAATGCCCCTATCGGCGGGGTGAAGGTGTGTTCAGCCGATGGCTGGTTTGCCATTCGTCCTTCCGGCACCGAAGATATTTGTAAAATCTATGCAGAAAGCTTCAAGGGCCCAGAGCATTTAGCCAAGATACAAGAAGAAGCAAAGCATTTATTACAAAGTTTGGTGGGATAATCTTGTGGGGGGGGGCTTGTGCTCCCCCTATTTTTCTTTCTTCCAGTCTTTAATGCGAATATCAACGTTGGAAATGCCGTTGTACTTATCAATGCGGGGGGCATAGGCAAGGCGGATACGTGTGCCTTGCAGGCTTTCCGGCATGGTGGCGGCTTGGCGCCAAGCTTTGGCATGCAGGGAAATCCCCGTACTTTCGTCCAGCAATTCCAAACTAAGATGCTCCCGTCCGCGCCCGAAGACACGACGGTTTTTTACGAGCAGGGGAGGCGAGGCAAACACGGGTTCGGCATTGCCCGCGCCGAAGGGCTGAAGCAATTCCAATTCTTGGAGAAAAACAAGGTCACTGGCCTGTGCAAAGTCCAGCGTTCCATCAAGCATAACCGTAGGGGCCAGTGGTGCGGAGCCGATCGCGGTGCAAACGCTCGCTTCAAAGCGCTGGCGCAATTCTTCTAAGCGCTGGGCGTCAAGGCGCATGCCCGCAGCCTGTTTATGCCCGCCATAGGTCAAGAAGACGTCGGCAATATCGCTCAGGCCAGCGTGCAGGTCAAATTCATTCACAGAACGGCCGGAACCTTTAATATTGTGGGCATCATCACACAAGATAAGCGTGGGTTTATAGAATTCGTCCACAATACGGGAAGCCACAATGCCGATAACACCGGGGTGCCAGTCTTTGCCGTGTAGCACCAGCGAGGCTTTGTCACTGTACTTGAGGGCTTCAATTCGGGCTTCTTTCTGGATGCGTTCTTCTTCGGCACGGCGCTCCGTATTGAGATCGTCAAGCTTTTGGGCCAAGCGAGCGGCTTCCTCATGGCTTTTCGAGCGCAAGAGCGCCAAAGCCATTGCGGCCAGTCCCATACGTCCGGCAGCGTTGATACGGGGGCAGATGCTAAAAACAACTTGCCCGCCCCCAAGACTTGCAGAAAGGGTGAAACCGCTGATAGTTTTGAGCGCCATCATGCCAATGCGTTGGGGATTAGCTATTTTGAGCAGGCCGTTTTTTGCCAAAATACGGTTTTGCCCTGTAAGGCGCACCACATCTGCCAAGGTGCCAAGGGCCACAAGGTCGAGCACCTCACGCATATCAAAACGGCGGCCTGTATGAACTTCTAGGCGCGCGTTGACCGCAGCCATGAGAAAAAAGGCCACCCCAACCCCAGCCAATTGCGGACAGGGGCAAGGGGCAAGGCGGGGATTGCAAATGGCATGGGCAGGGGGCAGCACTGCGGGGGGTAAGTGGTGGTCGGAAATGATTATGGTCATGCCCAATTCGCGCGCGCGGGTTACGGCGTTCACGTCGGAAATGCCACAGTCGACGGTGAGCAATACCTTTACGCCTTCAGCCGCAAATTTTTCCAGCATGGGAATATTCAGGCCATAGCCTTCTTCGCGCCTGTCTGGCAGGTGATGCCGAGCAGGGATGCCATGACCTTCCAGCACGTCCAGCACCAGAGCGCTGGCGGTAATGCCGTCCACATCATAATCCCCCCAAACGAGGAAGGGGGCACCATTGATGAGACATTGACTCAAAATTTCGGCAGCTTCAACCACCCCCGGCCATTGCTCTGGCGGGGCCAGCAAGCGGAGATGGGGAGAAAGAAAAACATCCATGTCTTCAAGGCTGGTGCACCCGCGTAATAACAAAATATTCACCAAAACTGGTGAAATTTCCAATCGCTCAGACCAAGTGGCACGTTCTGTTGCAGCGTTTGACAGGGATGCGTCGGAGCTATCTGTTGAAGAAAGATTTTTAAATTTCCAGTTTTTTAACATACCCATTGCTTATTTTTTTGGAGTCTATTAACGAAAGCTTAACTACAGGTTTCCGGTGAAGAGGCTGCGTCGGGGGGAGGTGGCAGTTTGGCTGTGACTTGTGCTTGGAGGGCTACAGGCACTAAATTTTTTGTCTGTAACCATTGTAAAAACTTGAGCGCGTTTTCATGAGTAGGCACAAGGTCTAAAGCGTTCAAAAGGTGCTGGGTGCAACCTTCCAAGTCTTTTGTTTCTAGCAGGGCACGGGCCATGTTCATGTGCAGGTTTTCGTCATTTTGGGTTAATTCAAGGGCTCTTCCATAATAAGTAACGGCTTGGGTAAACAGTTTATTTTTACGCAGATTGATGCCAAAATCATTGAAAAGATGCTTGTGCTCGGTTTCAAATGCGGCGTCCAAATTGACAAGGCGTTGGAAAATATCGTCAGCCTTGCCTGTTTCCCCGCGCTGTAAATAGGTAAGCCCTATGCCAAAATTCGCGCGTACATTGTCTTCGTCTACTTTAAGGGCGGTTTCATATTCAAATTCCGCAGCAAATGTTTCGCCCTTATCGCGATGCTCGTCGGCTTTGTCAATAGTGCGCTGCAATTCCTGCATTTTGGGATATACGGAGCTTAAATAATATTCTGGCTCCGGCGCAAATTTATCAATCAATTCTTCAAGCGTAATGATTCGCTTAGGGCCGGACGGCACATAGTTGGCATTCAGCGGCTGACTTTCGATCGTTCCTTCGGCGTTTTGCTCTACAAACCAGAAGGATTTTTGGACGGTCTTACGGGTGGTGGTACCCGTGCCCACACGGCGAATTTCCTGCGTAGAAAAGACACCACGGATATTTTCCACCTTGGCGCGGTCAGCCCCGGCTTCGATATGCGGAAAATTCATGTGTTCAGGGGTATTCATAACGCTGTCCTTTGGCAATATGCTGCTTCCATTTCGTCTACAATACGCTGGGTGATCTGATCAGGATGGGGGGAGCGGGTAATGGGCCGGCCTACCACAAGGAAATTAGCGCCAGCTTGTACGGCTTGCCGTGGCGTCATAATCCGGCGTTGGTCATCAGCGCTGCTATCTGCAAGGCGGATACCGGGGGTAAGGCACAAAAAGTTGGCGGGGCATTGTGCTTTAATACTCGGTACTTCAAAACCGGAACACACCACGCCGTGTAAGCCCCAATTGCTGGCATGCCTAGCAAGGTTGGTTGCAAGTACGCCGATGTCGCCTGTATAGCCGGGCAATTCCCCTTGGGCGGTGCTGGTCAACACGGTAACGCCCATAATCAAAGGTGCGTTGGGCTTGCTTGTGTCAATCCCCTCAAGGGCGGCACGGGCCATGCGCTCGCCCCCCATGGCGTGGATAGTCAGCATGTCAACCCCCATGCGCTGCGCGGAGGATACGGCACTCTGCACCGTATGGGGAATGTCAAATAATTTTAAATCAAGAAAAACCGAAAAGCCCTTATCTTTTAAGCTGTGCACGAGGTCTGGCCCGGCAAGAGAAAAAAGTTCAAGCCCCACTTTAAGCCAAACGGGCAGCCCAGAAAGTTTATATGCCATATCCAGCGCTTGAGAAGCTTCCGGCATATCCAGTGCAACAACAAGTGTAGCCATATAAATACTTTTCTCCTAGATGTTTACATAAAATTCTAGCGCGTTATCAAGGTGCGTAGCAGTAAAGGCTGCAATGAGGGTTTAAGGGTTGCGGCAATGTAGGTGGCGCGCAATTGGTCATAGGCCTGCTCCAAATCATCATTCACAATCCACGTATCAAACCAGTGGGCCTCACGAATTTCAAGGGTGGCATTCGCCAAGCGGCGGCAAATGGTAGCTTCATCGTCGGTAGCCCGTGCATGCAAGCGCTTTTCCAGTTCACCCAGTGAAGGGGGTAACACAAATACACAGGTGGACTGTGCAAGAGTCAGGCGTAATTGCGAAGCACCCTGCACGTCAATTTCAAACAACAAATCCTTACCTTGATGCAGCATTTCAAGGGTGGAGGACAGGGGAGTGCCGTATAAATTGCCATACACTTCGGCCCATTCTGCAAAATAACCCCGGTCACGGCGCTGGCAAAAGTCTTCTCTGCTCAAAAAATAATAATCTTTGCCTTCCACTTCGCCCACCCGTGGAGCGCGGGTAGTGCAGGAAATGGAATAGGCAAAACAGGGAAATTCTTCCAACAAGCGTTTCACAAGCGTTGTTTTACCGGTACCGGATGCGGCGCAAACCACAAGGACAACCCCATTTCTTTGCATATTATTCCTCTGAATCTTGCGTAAAGCGCTGGCTGATGGTTTCAGGCTGAATGGAAGACAGGATAACATGGTTGGAATCTGTCACCAGAATGGAACGGGTTTTGCGCCCTTGCGTTGCGTCTAATAAGCGGCCTGCTGCGCGGGCATCTTCGCGCAGTCTTTTCATGGGAGCGGACAAGGGACTGGTGACAGCCACCACCCGTTCTGCAACAACATAATTGCCGAAGCCCACGTTAATAAGATTTTGTAATTGCATGGTTTATTCCAAATTTTGTACTTGTTCACGGCATTTTTCAAGTTCGTTCTTAAAATCCACCACCAAGCGAGATAATTGCACATCGGGAATTTTGTTCCCGCAGGTGTTGATTTCGCGAAAGCATTCTTGAAGCGTAAATTCCAGCCGTCGGCCCGCGTCCTTGCCCGCCTCGATAAGCTGACGTAAACGCTCAAGATGCGTGTGCAGGCGGGTGAGTTCCTCACTAACATCAAGTTTATCTGCTAAAATAACTATTTCCTGTAAAAACCGTCCCTCGTCTAATTCTGTCCCATTTTGTGCCAAGGCTTCGGTGATGCGTT
This sequence comes from Desulfovibrionaceae bacterium, assembly GCA_036655975.1. Taxonomy (GTDB): domain Bacteria; phylum Desulfobacterota; class Desulfovibrionia; order Desulfovibrionales; family Desulfovibrionaceae; genus CASQEL01. Next base: position 12,792 of record JAVVPD010000013.1, read on the forward strand.
CGCGTACCGTTGCAACGCGGTCTTCTTTAATTTCTGGAGCGCGATTTTGAATAATTTCTGTCCACTCTTCCATACGCAAGATCCGCGAAACCATATCTGTGGCAAGGGCGCGGCCCTCAGTGGTGCGCGATTCATTCCAGTCTTGGAGGGCCAAGGTTAAGCCTTCTTCCAGCCGCCCAATGACAGTATCATCCATTTCTTCACTATTATCTCCCCAAAGTGATGAAATGGATAGTAAATCATGATAATGGGGTGTAAATTCATCCCCACGTTCAAGAGCCAATTTTTCTAGGGCGTCTAACATGGCTCCGGCTTGCACCGCATCAAAAGCAGGGGCAGGGGCCACTCCCGCCGCATATTGCAATGAAAGCGAAACATCCATACGCCCGCGCTGAGCGAATTTGCGGACAATTTTTTCCAGACGCGGTTCAAGGCATCTTACCGCCAGAGGCAAACGCCATTTGAGATCAAGATGACGGCTATTGACACTTTTAATTTCCCATTGTTGGGCAAAAAGTGTGTCCTCCACAAGGCATCGTCCAAATCCGGTCATACTACGAAGCATATTCGCCCCTTTTCTGTTACAAACAAGTATTTTTTAAACCTAGGGCAAGCTCAGGAGAATTGCAAGGCAAGCCGTGGGCTGCAGAATGGATATTTAAGGGCAAAACTTGCCCTTTATTCGTTATTTTGCTCAGGAAAAACCGCCGGAACCGCAATTCCCCGTTGAGGGACAGGCTGCTGCTGCTCCACCCGCCGCCATTTTTTTCCCCAGAGGATGCACCCCGCCAACTTTATACGGGAAGGGATTTGTCAGTGTGGGGCTGGGCGCGGACATGCGCTGCTCGGTATTGGTAGATCCGCAGCCAGGGCAGGGGGGATGTGCAGAAACCGTATCGGCTGAAAAGAGTTCTTCAAAATGTTTTTGGCAGTCATTACAAAAAAAATCGTACAGGGGCATAGTATTTTCTCCAGCAATTATATGTTATTATTTAAAAGCTATAGTGAGATTCCTCAGAGGAGCTATTAGCTATATTCTGACCCACTATTGGCACATATGCAATGTATATTAAGGCTTTGTTCGGGTTGCTCTTATTCGCTCAAGTCCTTTTACGGTGAAAGGCGCGGGGATGACGAGTGGCGCGCAAGTTCCACCACCAAGGCCGCTTTGTCCACAGCCACAGGCTTGGCCCGAACTATTCCCTCGCGCGATACTTTTTTTGTGGTGCTCCCCCGCGGGGACACCAGCCGACATTGGGTGTAAAATTCGTTTACTCCCTTGCAGCCCTTGGCACCGTCCAACACCACATGGCTAACATCCAGCGTGAGCAATTCGTGTAAAAATGCGTCCTGTTTTTTTTCGACAGCGGCTCGTATACTTGCGGCTCGGCGTAATTTCTCGTGATGCGGCACTTGTTCGGCAAAATCCGTAGCCGGGGTTTGCGGTCGACGCGAATAGGGAAAAACATGGGCGTAGGTGAGCGGCAAGGCGTCCACCACCTCCAGCGTTTCGGTAAGATGTTCTGCTTTTTCTCCTGGAAATCCCGTCAAAATATCTGCCCCTAGCCCCATACGCGGCCAATGTTGCTGCAAAAGCTGTATGGCATCCACAAGTTGGCGAGCCGTGTAATGCCCGCGCCCCATGCGGCGCAGCACCGTGTCACTGCCGCTTTGTAAAGAAATATGCAGATGCGGGCAGAGCATAGCGCAACGGCTGAGTGTTTCAATGCCGCGCGTATTCAATTGCCCCGGCTCCAGCGAACTGATACGAAAACGTGCCACGCCCGCCCATTCGGGGGCAAGTTCGCGGTCGAGCAAGGTGAGTAAATCCCAAAAATCACCATAATCTGGACAATTACGCCCGTATTGCGCCAAGTTGATACCTGACAGCATAATCTCGCGATGGCCGGCCCCTAAGAGGCGGCGGGCTTCTTCTACCACTTGATGCGGCGCACGACTGGTGGCTGAACCACGGGCCACAGGCACGATGCAATAGGTACAGCGGTGCGAACAGCCATCTTGTACTTTAATCACGGGGCGCGTCCGGTGATAGTGGGCAATACTGAAAGGCGGGTATAAACCCGCTTGCATCGTGTTATGGTCTCCCCGTAATACCGACCAAGGCCCTTCAAGGAGGACACTTTTTTGGGGCGCGCCGATCACGGCGTGGACGAGCTGCACACTGTCCTGTGCCGTATTTTGCAGAGCAGGCCCCACCAAATGTGCGGAACATCCGGTGAGAATGCGCTGACCTTGAGGATTTTCGCGTGCAAGGCGGTACAAGGCATTGCGGGTTTCTCTTTCTGCCCGTGCGGTAATGGCACACGAGTTTACCACTGTTACCTGAGCTTCGGCGCGGGGTACTTCCACACCTCCCAGTGCACACCATGCTTCACGCAATGCTTGGCTTTCGTATTGGTTCACTTTGCAACCAAAGGTCATAATATGGAAAGTCCATGCCGGGGGTGTCATATACGGGAAAAATTCAGCTGTCATGCCTGTCCTGCTTTCTTTTGTTCAACCGCTGGAGTTTACGTATTTAGGTCTCACTTGACAATCCCCTGTCCCCCATTCAAAATGCCCTATGCGTATCTTTTCTTGTTGTGCCCTCGCTCTAGTCTTGGTTTCAGCCCTATTCCCCGCTGCTGTTTGGGCGGAAAATACTGTTATCCTCGGGCCAGAGCTGAAGCCTATTGACCTGCACTGTCTACAGGTCGCCTATGGGGAAAACATCGCCGCCCGTGGTTTTTTTACCGACCCTACAGTGCTTGAAAGTCTCGCCGATTCTTATCCTTTAGAGCCGCAACGCCCCAATGTCCACGTGGGGCAACATCCGGGGCGGGTACGTTCGTACGCGCTGTTACGCGCCCTTTATGGCAAGGATAAAATGGCGGTACAAGCGCACGTGCAGGCTGTTTCCGCATTCGGACAGCGTGTATACCTTTCTCCTGCTGCCGCGCAGGCCTTTCGCCGTGTTGTTCAAACTTTGGAAGCGCTCACGCTACGTAAACCGTATTTACGAGCCTACATGCTGCCTATGGGAGGCTTCGCGTGGCGCAGTATTGCGGGCGAAAATCGCTTAAGCCCCCATAGCTTTGGCATTGCTGTTGATCTTAATCCCGCCAAGGGGATTTATTGGCGGTGGTCTACTCCCCAGAAACGTCAAAGTATAGGTGCTGCCGCTCGCGCGGCCTATCCTTCGGAAATCGTTGCCGCCTTTGAGGCCGAGGGCTTCATCTGGGGAGGAAAATGGTACGAATACGACCTGATGCACTTTGAATATCGACCAGAAATTATTTGTAAAGCGAAAAGAAAGGCCTCTGAGCAAGCACTGCCTTCTCAGAGTCTTAAAGATCCTATCTGTCCATAATTACAGAATTTTATTGTCAGTTTCTTCAGTTTGTGCGGAAACAGTGGCGCTTCCCCCGTGTTTTTTACACAAGGCTCTATTTTGCTGACATATCTGGGCGGCTTCAGATTCGCCAAGATGCAGGCGAGTGTAGCAGGCAAGGGCTTGAGTCAGAGCGTTGAAGGCCTTATCCCATTGCCCGTCAGCAGCTAAGGCAGCCCCCCAATTCCCTAGGGAGAAGGCCGTTTCAGGATGATCCCCCAGAATATCCAGCCGGATAGTCACGGCTTGCTCGTGCAATTGTGCGCCCAGATGGGGCTTGCCCATATTTTCAAAAACCCGTCCGAGATTATTCAGACAAGTAGAAACCTGCACGGAATGTGGGCCATAGTGTTGTTCAAACAGGGACATGGCGCGTTCAAGTAAAGCTTTAGCTTGGAGATAGTCATGGGCGGCGTAATAATGCCCCGATAGATTTAATACCGCATCGGCCACGGCCGGGTGGTTCGGCCCCAGTAATTCTTGTTGCATGGTAAGCGCTTCATTGCCCAGCGCGGCAGCCTCGCCCCACGCACCGCGTTCTGAACGGATGCGGGCGAGGTTCTGCAACGCGCCAGCCACATGCGTATGCTTCGGGCCAAACAGCTCGCGCAGCATATGCAAAGCTTCGGTAAAAGCGGCTTCAGCCTCTGGCAATTGACCTTGGCTATGATAATCGCGCCCTTGTTGGTCTAAGGCGAGAATACGCGCAAGCTGCTCGTGCTGATTTTGCATCTTGGGGATCCTCTTATGCGTTAACAGCTTTAGCTTGCAATACTTCTTGTTCAAGTTGTGCTTTAAGGTCTGCAGGAATGTGTAAAGCAGCGGCTAAACCATCTAAATAGCTGCGTTCCATGAAGTGATCTATGGAAACAATCATGCAGGACAGACGGTACAGATCATGAGCTTCTTCGGCATTTTGCACTTGCGCGGCAAGAACAGACGGATCAAGGGGGCTATCCAACAGGGAGTCGAGTAATGCGGCCATATCGCGTCCCGGAAACATAGTGCTTACGGCTTTATGAATATGTTCTTGCTCAGAAGCGTCGATATGTCCGTCAGCTCGGGCGGCAAAAACCATGGTTTGCAACAGCAACAGCGCTTTAGAATCAGCGGGGGGCAGGGCGATAGCTGCGGCAGGTGGAGGCGTAAGTTGAGCAGACCAACCACTGGGGATGGGGGCGGGAACGCTTTGCGGAGGTATTGTTTGATCGGCTTGCTGGGCAGGCGCCGCATTTTGTGACCATTTTTGATAAAAATTCCATGCCAAAGCGCCCACAGCAGCGGTGCCGCCCACAACTAAAGCGCCTTTAGCAACGGTTTTTGCCGTCTTGCCAGACATAAGCGTACCGAGAAGCCCCCCCAAAGCCCCCGCACCGAGCAAGCCGCCAATGCCGCCCAAGTTACCGAGAGTATTTAGAGAACCTTGCCCACCCAGCGCGCCAGAAATTTTTTCGCCCATACCGGACATATGGGCAGTGCCCATAGCGTTTGAGAGTTTTTCCCCTACAGAAGAACCCTGCAGACTGCCGGTCAGGGTATCAAAAATATTTTTCATAGAAATCTCCTTATATACTGTTAATGGTACGATGCCTATTCTGACTAAAATAATAAACGTTTACAGCATAAGGTCAAGATAAAGGATTATGATTGTCGTATTGCGTTGCCAAAGCTAGCGCAAGAATACGCTGACTATCCCGGCTGCTTGCCGCGCCATCGAGTTTGGCGGTCAGTATTTGCCGCATAATTTTACCGAAAAGAGGGCCGGGCTTTAGCCCCATGGAGCATAAATCATCGCCCGTGATATCCACTTTTTCACTCCGCCACTGGGTAATGTACCGAGAAATATTTTTGCGTACATCCTCAGAAGTGGTGCGTCCCATCATGTAGAGCAAACCGTCCAAGGGCATATTGTGCAATAGAGCGTACAGGGTGCTCACCTTGCCTTTATCCCTTTGCCACGCTTCAATCTTGGGATGGATGGCTCGGATGCGTTCCCGCAAGTGTAAAAAATCATTTTTCTGTTTTTTAGGAATGCCCAAACGATCAAAAATAGCACTGGCCTCGTAATAGGTGAGATTGCGACATAGACCAAAAATATAGACAAAAACGGGATTAGGCTTGTCGTCGAAATACAAGATACGGTACCAGTCGAGCATTTCTTTTAGGCTGGTTAAAATGGCAAGTTTAGCGGGGTTCAGGCTCAATTGTGGATGAATAGCCTCTAGAATACCTAGGGCATCCAAACGATTCAAACAAATGAGCGGATCATTTTCCTCAAAAATAAGCTTGAGTTCATGAAACAGCCGCGCCCCAGACAAGCGATCCATGAGCTTGAGGCTCAGGGCATTTTTTATCAAGCGCTCTGTCCCCGTCCCCAATTTAAAACGATAGCGCTGCTCAAAACGCACGGCGCGCAAACAGCGGGTAGGGTCTTCCACAAAGCTTAAGGCATGCAGTACGCGGATTAATTTGTCATTAATATCACGCTGTCCGCCAAAAAAATCTACCAATTGACCGAATTTGTCGCGTTCCAGACGGATAGCCAGAGCATTGACGGTGAAATCACGGCGGAATAGATCCATTTTTAGGGACGACAGCTCCACCGTGGGCATGGCGGCGGGGTATTCGTAATACTCCAAGCGAGCCGTGGCTACATCAATGTGACGTTCAAGACCGTTGATTTGTTCGAAAATAACCACGGCAGTGAGAAATTCCTGATGTTCACGCACGCGCCCGTTTAATTCTTTGGCAAGCAAGCGGGCATAATCAATCCCATTGCCCTCCACGACTAAATCTATATCCTGATTGGGACAATCCAGCAGCAAATCACGCACAAAGCCCCCCACGGCGTAGACGGGCACTTTTTGTTGTGAGGCCAGCCGGCCTGCCGTTTCCAGCAGCCCTAAAGTGTCTTTGGGCAGACGGTCACGCATAAATTTTGCCACATTGCGTGTTTTCCCCTTCTCTTTTACGGGCACGACCAAAGGCCCCGACGTTTCAGCAAAAACATTGATCATATCCGTGCGGGTAACCACGCCCACGACAATAGTATCTGTCACCACTGGCACGAGGCGTTGCCTTTGCCCGATAATAATTTCCGTCAATTCGTGCAGGGTGGATTGTGGGCTGACCGTGTGCACCCGTCTTTGCATATATTCTGTTACCGGCAGTTCGCCCAGCCCGTGTGCTGCCGCGCGGGAGGCTATTTGCGCGTCTAAAATACCAACGCATTGGCGGGTAGCGTTTTTAAATACGGGCACGGCTTTTAGTCCGAAGTGGAGCATCAATTCTTGTGCATCGCTCACCGTGCGGGTGTCTTCAATACCTACTGCGGGGGAGGACATATAATCGGCGGCAAATTTGTCGGGATTAGCCTGTGCGTATAATTGTTGAAAAATAATGTCCCGTACTTGGTGCATGGTTTTATCGCGAACCGTAGCCGAGGCTGCGTAGGCATGACCGCCTCCGCCTAAAAACGTGCATACTTGCCCCACGTTAATGGCACCTTTGCGGCTACGTGCCACCACAAGCACCCTGTCTTCCATGCGACCAAGGGCGAAAAGTACGTCAAAATGTTCCATTTCCATTAACTTATGTGCAAGATAGGCAAAGTCGCCCAAATAGCTTTGCATGGAAACTTCAGCCATCACCACCGGAACAGTATTAATGATATAGGTGCTGGCAGATTCGAGGAGACTATTCAGCGCTTGCACATGCACACTGGTTAATTCATGGGCCGCAAGATCCGCAATCATATTCACGTCCATACCCAAAGAGCGTAACCACGCGGCAGCATGGTAATCTTCGGGGGTTGTGGACGTGAAGGTGAAAGAGCCCGTATCACAATAAATACCTAGCCCCAAAACCGTTGCATCCTGACACGATACCTGTAGATGCCGCGCGCGTATTTCCCGTATAATCAGGCTGGTAGTGGCCCCTAGGGCTTCACAATGGCTTTCGTGGGCTGCAATATCGTCATTAGAATCAGGATGATGATCCCATACATGGATTGTTACGCCTGTTTTATCCAAAGCCGCGTGGACATGGGCTACGCGTGAACGCTGCCTTGTGTCTACAATAACAACACATTGAATATCTTCCAGCGCAATGTCCTTCATATCTTTAAAGTTATACATGAAGGTTGCGGTATCCGCAAAAAATTGTTGCAAAGCCCTTTCTTGGGTACCCGGAAAAACCAACACCGCATGCGGATACAGATAGGTAGCGGCAATAAGAGACGCAAAAGCGTCAAAATCCGCATTGGCGTGGCAGGTGATCAAGGTGAGGGGAGTGCCGACACTCTCAGGTGATGGGGGCATGGGGGCATCCGTGGTCATATGTTAACTCAAGATTGATCACAAGAACGGGGATGAAAACGCTGATGCAGCATTTTCAAACGCGCGCCTTGCACATGCGTATAAATTTCCGTTGCGCTGATGTCGGCATGCCCGAGCAAAAGCTGTACTGAACGTAAGTCCGCACCTCCTTCCAGCAAATGGGTGGCGAAAGAATGCCGGAAGGTATGGGGAGAAATATTCCGGTGTATGTGTGCCAGCATAACGTATTTCTTTATCATTTTCCACACATATTGGCGACTCAAGGCACGGCCCGAACGGTTTACAAACAGGCTGTTGTCAAGGGGGGTAAATTGCGGTCGCCATAGGCGCGTATATTCGTCAAGCAGGCCGCACATCAGGTTGTGTATAGGAACCATACGTTCCTTAGAACCTTTGCCGAACACGCGCACAAGCCCGCGCTGCATGTCTACTTGCCCTATCCGCAAGGTGCAAATTTCCGACACGCGCAAGCCCGCAGCGTAAAGGAGTTCTAGCATACAGCGATCCCGAAAACCCAACCTATCGTGCACATCGGGGCAGGAGAGTACGTGTTCCATTTCTTCGCGGGACAAAACTTCGGGCAGCATGGACGGCAGTTTAGGATTTTCTAACAGTACCGCCGGATTTTCGCGCACCCAGCCTTCTTCAAGGGCAAACGCGAAAAATCCCCGTAATGCGGACAGATGCCGAGCCAATGAGCGCCCACTTTGCCCACGCTTGCGTAACCAAGCCAAATGTAAAAACAGCAAAGCTTCGTCGACAGCCTGGGGGGGAGAATCTGGCCCTAATTCTGTGAGAAAGGTAAAAAATTGTTTAATATCCAATTCATAAGCATTAACAGTGTGTAAAGAAAGTCCGCGCTCGGCGAGAAGATGATCAAGCCAGCGCGGAACATGGGGAGATAATTCTGCAAGTGGGAGTTTGGTGTGCATGCCCCATACTATATCGAGCCGTGCTCAAAGGGCAAGCGTGAGCACAAGGCAAAATTATTTCACCATTGTTTTTCTCTGCCAGAGGATAAAGTGCAGCAAAGCCATACTTCCGTGCCCGATAAAGTAGATAATCAGTAAATTTACAACATTTTTATGCACACTAAGCGCAATACGGGTCGCTTCGGCACTGCCTCCCCATGACCATAACCCAAACCAGATGAGCCCAGAACACACTGTTAAAAATACGGCACCAAAACCCAAACCTTGCACGGCAGTTGCCAGTCCGCCTGCGGTGGGTGCAGGAAGTTTACCACGGATGGCGGCTTGCAACTCTTTTTTAATCAGCACCGTGTCTCCCCACAAATAGGGGAAAAAGCGGTGCAAGCCTCGCTGTGAAAAACTGTAGCCCATCATTATAAAGACTACAGCAGCCGTCGCAATACCCTCTAAAATATGATACCAATTACAAATAAATGTTAGCGGTGTGGAGTATACACTCACTTCAGGGCGCATATGCATTCCCGCACTACTCAGGCATTGCAAAACCACCAGCAGCACCAGGAGCGCATGTATGCGCCGTAACACGGGGGTTTGGAAAAATCCTAAAAATTTCCATAAGCGTTGTGACTGTTCTTTCAAAATATCTCGTATACTCATTGGTATCTCACTTGGTTATATATATTATATAAACATATGCAGTTATCATTATTTGTACAGAGATATTCACGAAAAAACTTTGACAGTCTCGCCTCCCTGCCGTAGTCCATAAAAAAACAGTGTGAAGCGAGTGGTCTATGATTACAGTTTTTATCAGTTTAGGTTCTAATCTGGGGGACGCCCAAGGGGCCTTGGCCAAGGCCCGTATAGCCGTGGCCGCACTGGAGGGGGTGGACATTACAGCGGCTTCGCCTCTATATAAAACTGAACCCCAAGGCTTTCATGACCAACCGTGGTTTGTGAACCAGGTTTTGCAACTGGCGTGCGCTGAACATTGGCAGCCGAGTACCTTATTGCATGCCCTGCTGCATGTGGAAACCTGCCTTGGGCGGGTGCGCTCGTCCAACGCTGCCGTGCGTTTTGGGCCGCGCTGCATAGATATTGACTTGCTACTGTTTGGCAATGAACACTGCTTGCAGCCGAGCTGCCAAGTGCCACACCCCCGAATGCACGAACGAGCTTTTGTGCTTGTCCCCTTGCAGGACATCGCGCCACAGGTTACTATTGCCGGAACACGGATAGATAAGCTCTTGCAAGACTTAGCCTATTCCGTAAAAGACCAGCGTATCCTTCAGTAATTTTAGGAGAATTATATGTGGAAATGGATTATTCTGGCATTGGCAGCCTATGCTTTGTATAGACTTTTTGCCAATGACATCAAGAAAAAACAGCAAAAAAATGATGACATTGCCGAAAAAGAACGCAAGGTCGCCACGGGGGAAATGGTTAAAGACCCCGAATGCGGTACCTATATTGATGCGGAAAGTAGCATTACCGTCCGCGATGGCGACACTGTGCACCGTTTTTGCAGCTACGAATGCCGAGATGCCTTCCTGAAAAAACTCGAATCAGGCGGCAGAGTCCTTCCCCAGCGCGCTGAAAAATCTGAATAAAAAGACTCCGAGGGGGGGTACACCTCCTCGGAGTCTCTCAATAATCAGTAAAAAATATTTCAGTGAAAACAGTTTAATTAGGATTATTTATGCGGCTGGTGATATTGTCCTTAATCCATTTAGGGTCAAGCCACTCAAGGGGAGTTACTTCCACACCGCCAACAAGTATGCCAAAATGTAGATGATCGCCAAAGGCCATACCTGTGGAGCCGGTGTGCCCAATGGTATCCCCCTTTTTGACCGTATCACCAGCGGCCACGGTGAAGCGACTCATGTGTGAATACAGTGACATCAGGCCCATTCCATGGTCAATCAGCACCATATTGCCGTAAATACCCATGTCACCGGTAAAGACCACCACACCATTATTGCCAGCGGGAATTTCCGCATGGGACAAAGAGGCAAGGTCAAAGCCAAGATGGTATTGATTATCTATTTCTTGTCCTTGGTACACGTAGCTGCGGTGGTCAGCAAAACCGGCACGGGCGGCGGAGCGGGGTAGACGGGCAAAAGCACCGGACCAAAGAATGGTATTATGGGACTTATTCCCTGTTTCCAGTAAAAATTTGACATTGCCGGCCCGCACATCACGGTTAATGGCAATATAACGTTCCAGCGGATTAGCCGCGTTAGGGGCTAAATTATAGAGTTGTTGGCTGACTTTTTGCAAAAAATCGTCAGAAATTTGAATTTTATCCGCGCGGAAAGGCCTGTCCAGTGCCCGCATGGCCAAACGGCTTGCGGTTATATTCCCGGCGAGATCCTCAGCGGTTATTTCAGGGGAATATTGTGCAGGGCTTAGGGTATGTGGAAAGGCAAAAAAGCAGAGATAACTTCCATCTGGCTGCTGGTAGCCCTTAAAGAACAATCCGCCAACCTTAATGCCGCTGTACAATACTTCCTCATTAAGGGTATATTGTACAACGCCTGTGCCCCCACGGCGCACATTGGGGGGGAAACTTTTTACAGCGATGCGTGGTGGTTGAATATCCATACGCATGGGAAGTATTTGGGTGCGGGTATTGCCCTGTCCAAAACCTGCCAGCGAAGCATCGGTCGCTTTAATTTCAAGGTCAAAGGCTCCTTCGCGGATGCCAGCTTCCTTCAAGGAAAAGGTTACGCTTTGCTGAGGGAGCACCTCACTAAAATGTTTCTGAAATACGACAATAGAGCTGTTATTTTTGCGTACTGCAACACTCACGCTGCGAATACCGGAAGGATCTTCAAGTGTTAAAACAATGTTGCGGGAGGGGGACAAGCGGCCTGTATCAGGCTTTACTGTCAGGGTAGGGCCGTCCATATCTTTTAAAAAAGTATAGGCGCCTAAGCCGAGCACGGCAAAAACAACAATTATACAGAGCGTGGGGAAAAAACCTCTTTTTCGCATAATGTGAACCTTCTCGTAGTGGGACGTTTTCTAGAGTTTCTCATACTATTAAACCCTGTCAAGGTAAAGCTCCCGCCACGAATAGGGGACACATTGACTTGCTTCGTAAAATTTGTTCTTTCATGCCTGAAAGAATATACTTATAGTGCAGGCTCGCGCTAAAAAACTTCAATCCGGAAACTTATGATGTACCGTCCTGCTGTTACTGTCGACCCTATACGCCAGCGTCAACGCATGGTTCGGGAACAAATTCAGGCACGCGGCATACAAGACCCGGCAGTGATTGCGGCCATGCTGGCCGTGCCGCGCCATCTTTTTGTGCAAGAGGCCTTGCGTGCCCAAAGCTATGAAGACAGCCCCTTGCCCATAGGCTATGGGCAAACTATTTCCCAGCCCTATATTGTAGCGCGCATGTCAGAATTATTGGAAGTTAAAGCGGGCATGCGCGTACTGGAAATTGGTACAGGCTCTGGATATCAGGCGGCAGTGCTGGCGGCTATGGGCTGCACGGTGTATACGGTGGAGCGTGTCCGTGAGTTATATCTTGCCACACAAAGCCTTTTGCGTACCATGGGAATACGTGGTATTCATACCAAACGCGATGATGGCACCTTGGGTGCGCCTGAGGCAGCCCCTTTTGACCGAATTATTGTTACGGCAGGGGGGCCGGAAATTCCTCTGCCGCTGGTGGCCCAATTGGAAGATCCGGGTATTTTACTCATTCCTGTGGGCACCCAAAAAAGGGCGCAAAAGCTGCTCCGTCTGCATAAAGAAAATGGCAACATTACCCAAGAAGATATGGGGAATGTGGTTTTTGTAGACCTTGTGGGTAATCATGGCTGGTAGCACATGTTGTGCACCCCACCGTTGAAATATGCAAACCTTTGTTTAGGAGATGTCATGGCTTCGTGTTCTTCGTGTTCATCCGCCGCCGGGAAAGGGCAGATAGCCCCTTCCATGGAGGCCGCTTTGGCTTCACAAGATTCGCAAATATCGTCTACTCTCGACAAAATCCGGTATAAATTATTTATTATGAGCGGCAAAGGCGGCGTAGGAAAAAGTTCCGTTACCGTAAACACCGCTGCGGCCTTGGCGGCGCGCGGTTTCAAAGTCGGCATTTTAGATGTAGACTTGCACGGGCCGAGTGTTCCCAATTTGTTGGGAATGGATGCGAGCATTGAGGCAGACGAGCGAGGGCAAAAGCTTTTGCCGGCACGCTATAATGAAAATTTATCCGTTATTTCCATGGATTCTTTACTCCAAGATAGAGATCAGGCTGTTCTGTGGCGTGGGCCGAAAAAATCTGCGGCAATCCGTCAATTTATTTCTGATGTACAGTGGGGCGAATTGGATTTTCTGCTCATTGATTCCCCTCCCGGAACGGGCGACGAGCACATGACTGTGCTCAAAACTATTCCCGATGCCTTGTGCGTCGTGGTGACAACCCCACAAGAAATATCTTTGGCTGATGTCCGTAAAGCTGTAAATTTTTTACAGTATGCAAAGGCTAATGTGCTGGGGGTTGTCGAAAATATGAGCGGTTTGATCTGCCCGCATTGCCACCAGGAAATTGCCTTATTCAAGAAAGGCGGGGGCAAAGACTTGGCAGAACGCTATGGCCTGAAGTTTTTGGGGGCGGTGCCTCTTGACCCTGCCACGGTGGTGGCGGCGGATAAGGGCATTCCCGTGGTTTTTCTTGCCGAAGACTGCCCGGCCAAAACAGGCTTTTTAGCCTTGGCGGACGCGGTGGCTGCTGCGACAGAGAACAGCTTGGAATCTTTGTCCAGCAATCACATCTAAACTTTTTTTGCCGTCAGCTTGATGGGGAGTGTTCGACGCTCCTCTTCAAGCAGGCGCTAGGACGCTTTTTTCCTTTTACACCATCCTTAAATGTGATAGTTAGTCTTCATGCAAAAACAGAAAGCTCACATGTGGAATCTTGCCAATAAAATTACTTTATTGCGTATGCTTATGGCCCCCATTGTTGTGGTTTTGTTATACTTTGAAGGCCCAGTGGTATGCTTGGTCGCCGCAGGCGCTTTTATTTTTGCGTCTCTTACGGACTGGGTGGATGGCTATATCGCCCGCAGAGAAAATATGGTCACCAGTTTTGGTAAATTTCTTGACCCCTTAGCCGATAAAGTGCTGATTTGTTCGGTGCTGATTATGTTTGTAGAGCTTAACTGGGTGCCCGCATGGGTTACTGTTGTCATTGTGTGCCGCGAATTAATTGTCACGGGCTTGCGGGCCATGGCTATTGATGAGGGCATCGTGCTAGCGGCAGACCGTTATGGCAAAGCCAAAACCATTCTACAAATTCTTGCCGTTGTGCCTTTGCTTGTGCATTATCCCTTATTTGGCTTTGACGTGCAGATAGTGGGGAAGATTCTTCTTTACATGGCCTTAGTTCTCGCTGTATTTTCAGGGGCGAACTATCTGTATGATTTTTATCGGAACAGTTTTGCCGGACAGCACCCGACAGCCTAAAAAAGTGTTCGTATGATGAGCCAATTGCATGTTAGGCTGAAAAATTGCCTACAAACTATCTTGGAACTGGAAACAGATATGGCTTCGCTGCAAATGCGGAGTGAATTTCATGCGGAATTAGAAACTCTCAAGGAATACTTGAACCGTATCGAAAATATCCCTCTGGCAGAGGATGATGTTCTCAGGCTTGAAAGGGCAACTGCCAGTTTTTTAGACGAATTGCGTTTACCTTTGGCTCAGATAGCTCATGAATGCCCCAAGGGCAGAATATTGCAATAATATATGCTATAATTGCAACCATTAGGAAAATAATGGATTATTTACTTTACTTGCCCGCCCCCTCCTGTCTACAGCCCCTATTAGAAGGTTGTCGATAATGTTTTGGCGTGTCTTTATTCTTGTTTTTTTGGGTGTCGTAAATGTTGTTCTATTTTATCGTATGGTATGGAGCCCGCAAGGTCTTATCGCTTATCATAGTTTGAAGGAGCAACACCGCAACCTTGAAAACAAGGTGGCAGAACTAGATAAGGTAAATGTCACTTTAAGTAAAGAAATTCGTCTGTTACAATCTGACGATAAATATGTTGAAAAAATGATACGTCAACGGCTTCACTACGTCAGAGATAACGAAGTGCTGTATTTATTCACAGATTCACAGACTGCCCCAAGGTTAGGAGCCGACCCAGATGCAGGAAAAAATTAAATGGTATCAAGAAGTTTTAGAGCTAGAACCTAGCTCTAAAGTATTTTTTCCCTTGGCACGCCTACTGACGCAAACCGGTCAGATAGACGCAGCATTAACGACTTTGCACCATGGGCTTGCCCGCCACCCTGAATTTATTGAAGCACGCCTGTATCTTATTGAGGTACTGTATACAAACAATCGCATGCCCCAGTGTAACGAGCAGGTCTCTGAATTAACAGAACTTTTTTCAAATTATTCCGGTTTTTGGCAAGCGTGGGGAGCCTACCTTGCCCACACAAGCCAAGACAAAGACCGCTCTCTAGCCTTAACGTTTTTGGCCGCAAGTTTTCAAAACCCTAACCTGCGACTGGCAGATATTTTTGCCCATGGCCTACAGGCCATGCAGGGGGATACTTCTACCCTAGATAGTGATGAAGTGCCCTCTGGCGCGGATATGTTCAGCCCCGAAAATGCGGACACATCGTTCCACGAAAGTACAGAAAATGCGTCAACATTGCCCAAGGCTGCCATTTATGCACCTCCTCCTGTATGTGTAGAGCCTTTGCCTTCTCTGACGGTGCCACCGCTGGCGCAACTGGTGCAATCGTTGCCGACCATTCAGGATGAAAGCCCGACGGGAATAGATATATCTGACGATGCAGATGATAACGAAGAGCGTTTTTCGCTACGCACTCGGTCCATGGCGGAAGTGCTGGCGGAGCAAGGCGATTTCAAGAGTGCTCTGGATATATATCAAGAATTAGCTACGCAGGCCACGACACCAGAAGAACAACTAGACTTGCAACACCGCATTTCTACGCTTACGGTTCGTATGGGAACAGTGCAAACACAAAATACTGAAAATTCCGTTGTACCGGAAGCGGCCCCAGGAAAACACAGGCTATTATCGTTGTTAGAAACTCTGGCCGTGCGCTTTGAAGCGCACGCTCAGGGATAACCGTGCAGATGCACAGGAGACTCTGGTGCTGATACATTCAAAAAAAAGTTGTTATATACTTTTACTTGCCCTTGTTTTGAGCAGCGGTTGCAGTTCGAATCAAACGATGAAAAATGCGTGGAAATCTACCAAGGGCATGTGGTATACCTATGCCAGCCCCAAGGCTGATATCGACTACCAGGATACGGGGAATCTCGGCCCTGAACAAATGGCCTTGGCCACCCGCATGATGGGGATTGACGTACAGCTCGCGCAGCTTGAAAGAACAATGATCAATGCCGATAAACCCCCAACGGGCGAGTGGATGGCAGAATTTTTTACACGCTTTCCGTGGGTCAGTGGTTTTGCGGGGGTGAAGGCTGACGGTCAAATTATCGGGCAGGAACCTTCCTTACCCATGAAACCCCTCGACTATATGCCTTTATTGGAAGAAGATACAAAGCAAGGTATGCGTGACTTGCGCGGGCATATTCAAGACACGCCTCTTGGGCCTGAAGTGTTTTTGGCAACACCTTTATATGATGGTTCTACCTTCTTGGGTGTGGTTATTGCCCATTTTGATATGCGCGCCTTGTTGTCCTTCTCAACTAAACCGGAAGAATTGGTGATACTTGCCCCCGATGTCGTGTTATGGCCCGGTAAATTTGATATTGGTGCTACCCCTCTGTCGGGGGTTAAATGGGCTGATGTGGTAAAAAGCACGTCCAGCGGTACCCTTTCCAACGCTACGGGATCCTTCCACTGGGTAGCTCGGTATTTCGGGAATCAACCCTTAATTTTTGCTGTACCCGCCACTGGGGCGTTCCCTGAAAAAACAGAACAATTATCTGCTCTGGAAGGAAAACAAAACTTTGGTGCACCATTGTCCTCGGGAATGCGTCCCTTTGATCATAGTACAGAAGTGCAGCAGGGCAGCCGTGAGAGTATGCTCTTGAAGGAAGTAAATCCTCCAAGTTCCCTTAATCCCCCTTCTGTCGATGAAATTACGATTGACTAAGTAGGTCACAGCCCATCGGGAAATACGTGTTTCTCGATGGGCTAGTATTCCCCCAGTTCCTTTCGTGCAACAATCGCCCAAGCTTGCGTCTTTCCCAAATTTTTTTGCGCTAAAAGGGAGAAATCATGTCTGAAATTACCGTGATTGAACACCTGCTTTTGCATCAAAGACGTAGCCCCCATGCAACGGGGCAATTTACCGGCCTCTTGCATGACTTGATTTTGTCGGGCAAAATTATTTCGCGTAGAGTCAATAAAGCGGGTTTATTGGATATTCTTGGCGGCACAGGTGATGTGAACGTGCAGGGCGAGAATGTGCAAAAACTGGACGAAATTGCAAACAATGTATTGATTTATCGCATGGAACGCTGCGGCGCCCTGTGCGCCATGGGCTCTGAAGAAAATGCTGAACTTATTCGCGTTTCTCCAGCATTTCCCCGTGGGGAATACATCCTTATTTTTGACCCGCTCGACGGTTCCAGTAATATTGATGTGAATATTAATGTGGGAACCATTTTTTCTATTCTCAAACGCAAAGCCAACGCGCAGGGTGAAGTTACCTTAGAAGAAGTTCTCCAGCCCGGTTCTGAACAAGTGGCGGCGG
This sequence comes from Desulfovibrionaceae bacterium, assembly GCA_036655975.1. Taxonomy (GTDB): domain Bacteria; phylum Desulfobacterota; class Desulfovibrionia; order Desulfovibrionales; family Desulfovibrionaceae; genus CASQEL01. The sequence goes on from JAVVPD010000013.1 coordinate 30,179, forward strand.
GCTATATACTGTACGGCCCTTCAACTATGTTGGTTTTCAGCACAGGGCAGGGGGTACACGGTTTTACCCTTGACCCCGGCGTGGGCGAATTTTTATTATCGCATCCCGATATTCGTATGCCGGATCGGGGAAAAATTCTGTCGATTAATGAAGCCTATCATTATGGTTGGGACGCGCCCGCTGCTGAAGCCGTGGCCCATTTTAAGGGCAATGATACTGTTCATGGGCATCCCTATTCTACCCGCTATGTGGGATCTTTGGTGGCAGATTTTCACCGTACCCTGCTGTACGGTGGCATCTATATGTATCCCCCCGAAACCCAAAAACCCCAAGGCAAATTACGCTTGATGTGTGAAGGCTCTCCGCTGGCTTTTCTTGCAGAGCAGGCAGGCGGCAAAGCCATTGACGGGCGTAAGCGCATTATGGATATTGTGCCCCAAAGTTTACACGCCCGTGTGCCGTTGTTCATCGGTTCCGCGCAGGATGTGGATGATGTTGCCGCCATTTATGCAAAGTATGCCCAATAATTATGCTTTGTTTGGGAATAGAAAGTTCGTGTGACGAAACGGCTTTAGCCTTAGTGCGTGATGGAACGCTGGTGGATTCTGTGCTTGCCACGCAGGTGGATATGCATGCCTTGTTTGGGGGGGTAGTGCCTGAACTGGCCTCCCGCGAACATTATCGCTTCATCGGACCGCTGTTTGATGCCTTGATGGAGCGCAATGCCTGCACGCTACACGACATTAATGCTATAGCCGTTGCTCGGGGCCCTGGATTACTGGGGAGCCTTTTGGTAGGTGTGGCTTTTGCCAAGGGGCTGGCCTTGGCTATCAATGTTCCTATTGTGGGCGTGAACCACCTACATGCCCACCTTTTGGCAGCCGGGCTTGAACAAAATTTAATCTTTCCTTGTATTGGACTCCTGGTGTCGGGTGGGCATACGCATTTGTACCATATGGCTGATCCTGTTCATATTGAGCTACTGGGGCGCACTTTGGACGATGCTGCGGGTGAGGCTTTTGACAAAGTGGGCAAGGTGCTCCAGTTGCCGTATCCTGCCGGAAAATTACTGGACAGTTTAGCCCGTAGGGGAAAGGCCAACGCAAAGCTTTTTCCACGCCCCTATACCGATAATGACACCTTAGATTTCAGCTTTAGTGGACTCAAAACTGCCTTTATGCAGTATCTTGATAAAAATCCTGAACTATATACTTTGGTGCCCACACCAAAAGACACCTTGAACGATGCGCCACAAGCTTTATGCGATGTATGTGCGTCTTTTAATCTTGCGGTGGTAGATACCCTACGTATCAAAACTGCAAAGGCGTTCCGTGCCTATCCGCAGGTACAGCATTTAATTGTAGCCGGCGGAGTAGCAGCTAATTCTCTATTGCGTGAGAACCTGACAAAATTTATGCATAGCCGGGGAGGCACCTGTGTTTTACCCTCCCCAGCTCTGTGCACGGACAACGCCGCCATGATCGCCTATGCGGGCAGTCTGCTTGCGGCACAAGGCTATGCCCATTCTTTACATTTTGAAGCTATCCCGAGAGGTAGAATTTTACCGGATGATCTTCATGTCCGGGCGTGCTCGCTTTAATAATAATCACTCCTATGGAGGGAATTTCTTGACACACGCCCTGTACGCAACTACTATTTGATATTGAAGACGTACTATGGTTTTACAAAAACAGTACGCCCATTTATTACGATGTCGCAAAAGGAGTTATCCCCATGGCTATACAAATTACTGACGCAACTTTCGATGCAACTGTACTCAAATCAAATATACCAGTTTTGCTTGATTTCTGGGCCCCTTGGTGCGGCCCGTGCCGTGCTGTTGGCCCCATCATTGACGAATTGGCCGCAGAATATGAGGGCAAGATCTTGGTTGTCAAAATGAATGTAGATGAAAACCCCACCACCCCTTCACGTTATCAGGTGCGGGCCATCCCAACGCTGGTAATTTTTAAAGACGGTGAAGCTGTGGAACAAGTCACGGGTGCTGTCACCAAAGCTACCCTCAAAGATCTTCTGTCCCAGAAGGCTATGGCATGACTTTGTTTGACGCCATTATTATCGGTGGAGGGCCAGCGGGGCTCACCGCAGCCCTTTACTTGACCAGATCAGGGTGCAGTGTAGCCTTGATTGAAAAGCTGACTCCCGGCGGTCAGGTTTTGCAAACCGAAGAAATTGAGAATTATCCCGGATTCCCAAAAGGGATTAAGGGCTATGAGCTTGCAGATCTTTTTGCCGCCCATGTGAGTGAGTATCCCATCAAACGCTTTAGTGAAGCTGTCAGCACTGTTGAACACCGTCAAGACAGGGTGCGCGTGTGCCTCGGGGATACTTGGATTGAAGGGAAAACATTGGTCATTTGCTCTGGAGCCCGCTATCGAAAACTTGGCCTGCAGAATGAAGCCAAACTCACAGGCCACGGTGTTTCCTTTTGCGCGATCTGTGACGGTAACTTTTTTAGAAATTTAGAGGTCGCAGTGGTAGGCGGCGGTAATACTGCCTTGGAAGAGTCACTTTATCTTGCTAAAATTGTAAAAAAAGTGCATCTTATCCACCGACGTGATGCGTTTCGGGGAGCAAAGATCTATCAGGAACGCATAGACGCACAGTCTGATAAAATTTCTATTGTAAAAAGCTCTGTTGTCACCGCCATTCACGGTGATGATAAGCTTACCGGCATTACCGTGCAAAGTGTGGACACAGGCGCAGAACAGCTTTTAGCTGTAGACGGTTTGTTTATTTTTGTAGGCATTGAACCCAATGCGGATTTTGTTCCCCCAGAAATACACCGTGATACTCAAGGTTTTATCCACACCGATATAGAAATGTGCACGAATTTGACAGGTGTCTTCGCCGCAGGCGATATTCGTTCAAAACTTTGCCGTCAAGTGAGTACAGCTGTGGGTGATGGCGCCACAGCAGCTCAAGCGGCTTTTGTCTATTTGGAACACCTACATGCATAATTCTTTTATTCGCTCTTGTGTCTTGGTCGTGAGCCTATTGTACCTTTCAGGGTGTGGGATTATTGACCATTTTTATCTTCCTCCCCCTGAAGATACGGCTCAAGAACTTTTTGAGACGGCCAATGATTACATGAAGGAAAAAAATTATGTTGCTGCCATTGAGCGTTATACCAAGCTCAAAGACGCATATCCTTTTAGCCCGTATACCATTGATGCAGAACTGTCCTTAGGGGATGCGTATTTTCTTGACGGCGAATATAATCTCGCTGCTGAAGCCTACAAAGACTTTGAATCTCTGCATCCGCGCCATGAAGCCATTCCGTATGTGTTGTATCAAATCGGTATGTCACGCCTGAAGGCCTTCATATCTATTGACCGTCCTACAACGGAATTGCAGGAAGCCTATTCGTACTTTGACCGCCTTATCCAAAGTTATCCCGACTCTAAATATGTGCCGAGTGCCAAGGATGGCAAACTTGAATGCCGTAAACTTATTGCCGAACACGAACTCTACATTGCCGATGTGTTCTGGCACATGAAAAAATACGGCCCTGCGTGGAAGCGCTACACCTATGTATTCAATAACTTTAAAGATGTTCCCTCTGTGTATGAACATGCCGAAAAGAAAGCCCTGACAGCCTATCACAGTTACAGGGAAGAACAGGCCAAGGAATTACGCCAAAAGCGTGAAGGCTCTTGGAAAAAATGGTTTACTTGGCTGTAAAAGCGTACTTCCCTCAAGCCCCGATGATTGTCTAACATCGGGGCTTT
>JAVVPD010000014.1:0-33322 GCA_036655975.1 Desulfovibrionaceae bacterium
GGCGCTCGCCTGCTAAGCGGGTATACGGTGTCGAGCTGTATCGAGAGTTCGAATCTCTCCCTCTCCGCCAGATTTCAGAACCAAGTGGTTCGCAGAAGAGGGGAAATTGTTGATAGGCAACAATTTCCCCTCTTTTTTTGTGCGTTAAAAAAGGGGTAAAAGCGAGAAAATCCGTCTCTTGTCCGGGTAACTTTATGGGTATATTGCTGAAGGTGAGTTCGGGGTGAAAAGTTACCCATGCCAATACGGGAGAAATCCGCTCCGACAGTGCCGACGGTATTGCTTGCTGGTTTGTGGATACCGACTACAACGAGGAGAGTTTTTTCGTGCGCCATGCCTATTTCCTTGGTGCCAATGACCCGTACAAAGCCCTGAAAACAACCCTCAAGGCCGACATAGACAAAGACGTGTGGGAAACCCTGCACAGCGACATCTCCCGCCCCTTCCACAAACCCAAAGGCGGCAGAATTGCGGTGAAGGTGATTAACCACCTTGGTGATGAGGTTATGAAAGTGTTTGGGGTGTAGTGGACTGAAATGCAGTGAAGAATATAGGGCTTTTTTCTAGTGAAGGCTCTAAACTGGCGGATATACTCAATAAAATCAGGTTCTATGGAGACTATACCCTCGTATATTCTTCATAGAACCTGATTTTGTATGCGGTGTCGTGCCTATGTTTAGTCTTCGTGCGGGTTGACGGAATCCACAAAAGGATGTGGCCCAGAGAAGCTAGGCGTGCAGGGTATCTGGCAAACATGCGTGTTCCAGTGCTGACCGTTCCAGTGGTGCAGCAGGTAGCCCGGCGTTTCCATGCGGAAGGTGTCCCCACCTTCCGGCGAGATGTCCAAGTCTATCTGCATGGAGACGGAGGGCGCGGTAAGCGCCATGCAGCCTGCCCACTGCGTGATGATGGGGCGGTGCATGTGCCCGCAACACAGCCGCACCTGCGGGTGACGGCGCAGCACGGCTTCCAGCGCGGCTTGATGTTCAAAGGGTTCATCCATGGCCCCCATTCCGGTGATAAAGGGCGGATGGTGCATAAAAACCAGCACAGGCCGTCCTGCCGCGCGCGTTAAGGTGTGTTCCAGCCAGTCCGCCATGCGGGGTGGGCAATGCCCGGAATGACTGCCCGGCTCAAGGGTATCCAGCAGCACCAACAAGGCGTCGCCTATGGTGCTTGTACCGCACAACAGGGGAGCCATATCAGGGCTTGCCGGACACCATTCCCCAATAATCGCCCGCATACGGTCGCGGCGGTCATGATTGCCGGGCACGGCAAATATGGGTATTTTCAAAGGCTCCAGCGCGGCACGGAGTAAATGATAGGCATGCTCGTCACCACTGTCTGCCAGATCGCCCGTAATCACAAGAGCGTCGGGACGGCGCGCCAAGGTCAGCAGATGCGCTGCCGCAGCGTCCAGCCAATATTGGGTATTCACCACGCGGAAAGACAGGCTGTTATCTCCCCGCAGGTGCATATCCGACAGTTGCACTATGTGTAAATCTTGATTGTTCATGACTCCTCATCCCTGATTTCCCTTGAGGAGACCGTTTTGTGCGGCTCTGTCATGACGACGCTGGATAATAAAGGCCGACGCCATACTGGTTGCCGCCGCAAGCAGTACGAAGAGACATACATAGAGCGGATCGCCGTCGTTCCACTTCAGCAATATGGTGCACAGGCCGGGCACAATGCCCGCTACCAAAAATCCGGGGAATTGATACACGATGGAAATGCCGGTGTAGCGCACTTCTGGGGGGAATAAGTCGGAGAATAGGGCAGCTTCTGGCCCAAAAACGCCCGCATAGCACACGCTTAAAGGAAGGATAATGGCAATCGCGATTAAAAAGAGATTGCCGCCGCTGGCCTGCATAAGCCAGAAGGAAGGGAATACGGTAAGGCCACACGCGAGGCTTGCCAGCCCGTAAATCCGTCCGCGTCCAAAACGGTCGGCCAGACGACCGGCGTATAAAATAAAAGGACACATGGTCAATGCCGCAATCATCACCAGCGTGAGGGCGGAGGTGCGCTCTACATTAATATACTGTACAAGATAGGTAATAACAAATACGGCGAGCACGTTGAAAAACACCCCGTCAATCCAGCGGGCGCCCACGCCCAAGGCGATATTAAGCGGATATTCACGGCACACCTTGACAATGGGCAGGGTCTTTTTGGCGGTGGCGCCTTGTTGCTCTACCTTACGGAAGTCTGGAGTTTCCAGGATGTGCATGCGAATGTATAAGGCTACCGCCACCAGCACCACGCTGATCAGGAAGGCGAAGCGCCAGCCCCAGAGCATAAATTGCTCGTCGGTGAGCAACCATGAAAGCGCTGCCACCATGCCGGAAGCCAGGCACAGGCCGGTAGCCAGCCCCATTTGCGGAATGCTGGCGTAAAAAGCGCGTTCGTGCTTATCGGCATATTCATAGGTCATAAGTACCGCCCCGCCCCATTCGCCGCCCAGCCCCAAACCCTGGCAAAGGCGCAATACTTGGAGCAGAATGGGCGCGGCAATGCCGATGCTTTCATAGGTGGGCACAAGGCCGATGCCAATGGTAGCCAGCCCCATGATCAGCATGGTCAGAATAAGCATGCTTTTGCGACCGAGCTTATCCCCGAAATGCCCAAAGACAAAGCCCCCTAGCGGACGGGCCAAATAGCCAATGGCAAAGGTGCTGTATGCCAGAATAGTACCGATATAAGGATCTGTGGTGGGGAAAAAAAGTTTGTTAAAAACAATGCCGGCGACAACACCGTACAGGAAAAAGTCATACCATTCAATTGTTGCTCCTAGCAGGCTGGCAATAACTACTTTGCGTATTTCCCGCTTGTCTGGTGCCTCCATAAGACCTCCTCGTAAAGCAATGGCAGTGCATTTTATTTAAAATTTAATTAAAAAGACTTTTCTTTCAATCCATTATCCGGCGCAATGAAACCCTATTGCTAGTATAGTTAGTGGCATTGTCTGCATAAAAAGGCAACTGTGAGCTGGATATTTTTAAAAATATTTAATAAAGTACCATTATATAATAATTTTGTTTAATTTTTTTATTAAAAATTAAATACAGAGGGAAGGAAAGTTTGACAGTGTCTGACCCTTCCGCCTATGCTTGGGAACATGTCACCCAGAACAAAAGTTACCCTTACGGATATCGCCCGCGCCGCTGGGGTCTCCCCCGCGACGGTTTCCATGATCCTCAGCGGTCGGGAGGGCGTGTCCTTTAGTAAAACCACTGTTGCCCGCGTACGTGAGCGGGCTACAGAACTCGCTTATGTGCCTTCCGCACGGAAAAAGGCCGCCCGTTTATTTGGTCACTCGGTGCTTATTATTTGCCCCAATGTCATTAATCCCTATTATTCTACATTAGTGCAGTCTATCCAGCAGGCGGCGCGGCAGCAGAATGTCGCCACTCTCATTTACACAACCTACCGCGATGCGGCTACGGAAAGCGCTATTTTGCGTGAAGCGGCAGATTCTCATCTGGCGGGAATTGTGTTTGCCATGATGCCACAGTCCCGCGCGCTGGTCGAAGGCCTTAACCGTAGCGTGCCTGTGGTTGTTATTGGTGACCGGAGTACCAGCCTGAATGTGGATACGGTGGAGCTGGATAATTATAGCGCGGGGGTGCTTATTGCCCAATACATGATTGAGCAGGGGCATAAACGCATAGCCTATATTACCACCCCGCTGAACGCCGCAAATTCCGCGCGGGTTCGCCGGCTCAAAGGGCTGCGCGACACTTTCAGGCAACAATGTTCCGGTGGTTCTGTGTTGGTGTATTCACGCGAAATTTCCCCCGAAATGGAGTTGAATACCCTGTCCATTGAGCATGAAACAGGCTACGCGCTGACAAAAAAATGCCTTGAAGAAGCTGAAGTTACGGCTTTTGTAGCGGTGAATGATATGGTGGGCTACGGGGTGCTGGACGCTGTGCGTGGAGCGGGCTTGCGCGTTCCCGAAGACTATAGCGTCTGCGGGTTTGACAATATTTTTCCTTCGGGCTTTGTCGGCATCGGCCTTACCACCGTGGAACACCACATCGAGGCGAAGGGGCGGCATGCCTTTAACATGCTTTTTGCCAAAATTACCGGAGAAAATTCCGAACAAATTTTGCGTATGGAATTTCGGCACCATCTTATTATCCGTCAATCTACGGCGAGGCCACGGTAGATATAGGTCGATACAGCTTACTTTGCCTTTTCCCCCCTGCCTTTCCCCTGTTTTCCCCCATCCTTCTTCCCTAAAAACTGTGTGTACAGTTTTATTCTGCGCTTCCCGCCCAGTATAGGCATTCTGGAATTCCATATCTGGAGGTGCTGATAAAACTGTTGACAAACTTTTGCGTGGTCGCTATTTTTTAAGCGCTGGTATACCAGAATTCCAGATGAGGATGCCCAGCACCTTTCGCGACGATTTTGTCTTTTTTGGGGCCTTTTTGGGGTTAATACTTCACTATTGTGTTTCAAGCTTGTTTGCAAATGTGAAGTAGGGGAAAAGAGTCGCGGTAGTGGTATACCGGAATTCCTTAATCCTTTTATCAGGAGGTCAATGCCGACAAAGTGCCAGGTTCGAAAGCTAGCCGTGAGCGCAGCTCCGGTAGCGGAATTCCCTCCAACAGCGTTGCCGTTAGCGGCCGCATAAGCAAGGAATAACCTATGGATAACTACGGTATCACCTATGAGGAAGTGCGTGAGCTGCTCCATAAAGCCTGCACCAGTATCTCTGCCGATGCCATGTACCTGTTGCGCCAAGCCATTGCCAAAGAAAGAGTTCCCGGTGCCAAGGTCATGCTTGAGGCCATGATTAAAAATGTACAACTGGCGGGTGAGACAGACAAGCCCGTGTGCCAGTCGCCGGGTTTGCCCACGGTGTATGTTCGCTTTGGTGAAAAAGCCCAACTGGGGCCGATAGTAGAATACATCCCCCGTGCCGTTCGTGAATGCACGCTGGCTGGGTACATCCGCCCCAGTATCGTACACCCCCTTACCCGTCATAACCCCGGTGATAGCTCGGGTATTGGCATCCCCAACTTTGAGCTGCGCTTTATGCCGGGCCAAGAATATTTAGAAGTGATCCTCAGCGCCAAGGGCTGCGGTGCCGAGTTGGGCAATGTGGCTGCCATTCTTACCCCCGCCACATTGGGAACCAATTATTCCGGACTGAAGCGCCTTGTGCTTGAAACCGTGATTAAGGCTGGTGGATTTCCCTGCCCGCCGTCAGCCATTGGCATCGGCATTGGCGGACAGATGGACATTGCGTCCAAGTTAAGCCGCGAGGCTATAAGTAGCCGCGATTGGCGGGACAGTAACCCTGACCCCCTGCTTGACGATCTGGAAAAAGAATTGCTGGAAGAAATCAACCATTTGGGTATCGGCCCTGCGGGCATAGGCGGTGATACCACCTCGCTCGCCTTGAAGATAGGCATGGCCTCCACGCATACGGCTATCTGCCCGGTGACCATTAACTTTCACTGTTGGGTGGCCCGCCGTTTTGGGGTGCGCTTCTTCCCCGACGGTCACCGAGAATACCTGTTCCAGGAGGTCAACTAATGAATACGCATGAACTTGTATTGCCTGTGAGTGATCACCAAGTGGACACGCTGCATGTCGGCGATACCGTGTACCTGTCGGGTATTGTGTGCACGGGGCGCGATATGGGGCATCTGGAATTAAAAAAATTAATTGATAATAAACAGCCTCTTCCGGTAAATTTTAAGGGTGGAGCTGTCTTTCACGCTGGCCCGGTAACGATGAAGAAAGACAAAGGCTGGGAATTACGAGTCATTGGGCCCACCACGAGCATCCGCATGGAACCCCATGCCGATTGGGTGGGGGAACTTGGCGTAAAAATCATCATCGGCAAGGGCGGCATGGGAGAAAAAAGCCTTAAGGCTTTTGCGCGGCACAAACAGGTATACCTGCAGGCCGCCCCGGGCTGTGCTGTCATGTTGGCTTCCGGTGTCAAAAAAGTGCTTGACGTGTTCTGGCTGGAAAAGGGCATGCCCGAAGCCATGTGGGTGCTCGAAGTAGAACATTTTGGGCCTTTTGTGGTCACAATGGATGCCCACGAGCATAGCCGCTACGCTGAAGTGAAAACCATGGCCATGGATTATATCAACAAACGCTGATTAAGCTTTTTCCGCTCGGCTCTTGGCAGAGTCGGGCGGAACTGCTGGATCGCCGCAAGCATATATACGGAGTATAGTATGATAACCCGCTCTTGGAGCCCTTCTGCGGCCTGTACAGACTTTGTGGCTGAGCTTGCCCCCGCCGCCATTCCCGCTCAGGCTATTGATTGCGTTAAACGCTATTATTTAGATTGGTTAGGATGCGCCGTGGGGGGCATGGTTGATGCCCAAGCCAAAGCCATTCAGCGTATTACTGCCGAAGCCGGCGGTACGCCTCAAGCCCACGTGCTGGGCACCACCCAGCGCACCGCGCTGGGGCATGCCGCTATGTGTAATGGGTATTTCGGTCATATTCTTGAAATGGATGATGTGGACCGCACCTCCATTTCCCATCCGGCTACGGTGAATATTCCCGCCGCTTTGGCTGTGGGTGAGTATCTGCACAAAAGCGGTATAGAAATGCTGACCGCCATCGTGGCAGGCTATGAGGTCATGCTGCGTATCGGCACGGCTATCACTCCAAATCACTACAAAATATGGCATACCACCGCTACCACCGGCGTGTTTGGTGCGGCCATGGCGGCTGGCTGGTTGTTGGGTTTAAGACGTCCTCAACTTGATTGGGCTTTGGGCAATGCCGGCACTATGGCTGCAGGCTTGTGGCAATTCCTTCCTGATGGTGGCATGAGCAAATTCCTTCATGCCGGTATGGCAGCCTCTAACGGCGTGTTGGCAGCCAATCTGGCTCACTGCGGCTTTACCGGGGCCACCCATATTTTAGAAGGGGCGCAGGGCTTTTTTGCCGGCTACGCGCGTCAGGCCGTGGACGAAAATCTCTTTAGAGATTTCGGCACGTTCTGGCGGTCAGCCGGCGTTTCCTTCAAGCCCTATCCCTGTTGTCGGCACACCCATTCAGGCATTGACGCTGCTATGGATATTTGTCGCCAAGCCGCAGGTGAACCCATTTCCAAAGTTACCGTGGGAACCTATAGCACGGCCCTTCAGGTGGCTGGAGCTCTAGAACCTACAGATACCCGAACCGCCAAGTTCAGCTTGCGCTACTGTATTGCCAGTACCCTGCTGCGCGGTACGGCTCAGGAAGAATACTTTAGCCTTGAGGCCGTCACGGAACCAAAGGTGCAACAAATGCTGCACAAGGTTGTTATGGCGGTGGATCCCGAAATCGACAAGAAGGTGCCAAAATCTTGGCCGTGTTCCATTGAGGCTGTCACGGTGAGCGGAAAGATTCTCAAGAGCTATAGTAATGACCCTACGGGTGATCCAGAAAATCCCCTTACCTGGGACGGTGTTATCAAAAAATTCCGCTTTATGACCGGTGGTATTATTTCCACCGCCGCCGCCGATGGTGCGATAGATTACTGCAAAAATCTCGAAAATGTACGGGATTGCGGGGAGATTTTCACCATTCTTAGCAAATAGTGGGTTTGAGCAGCCGTGCGCTATTGGGGCGGGTGTGCTGTCGTATTCTGTTTTCAACCTGAAATTGGAGAGAACATGAGTAAACCTATTAGAATTATTATTTGTCTTGTGCCCATGCTTTTATTGTTGTGCCCTGCGCCTGATGGGCTTTCGGAAAAAGCGTGGCACATGTTCCCTTTTTATATAAGTACCATCATGGGCATCATGCTCAACCCTGTACCCGAAGCCGCAGTGCTCCTTATTTCTCTTGGGTGTTACAGTGTGTTTTTTAATGGCATAGGCGTGGCCCTTTCTGGGTACGCTTCGGTGACAACATGGCTAGTATTCTCGGCCTTTCTTATCGGTCAAGCCTTCATTGAAACAGGCTTGGGCCGGCGTATAGCCTATCATCTTATCGGACGTTTCGGGCGTACTACTTTAGGCTTAGGCTACGCTGCCGCCATTACCGATTTAGCCATTTGTCCAGCCACCCCTTCCAATACCGCGCGTACCGGTGGCATTGTGTACCCCATTTTTCGTAGTCTTTCTGTGGCCTTGGGGTCAGAGCCGGACAATAATCCCCGACGTATTGGCAGTTATTTTGCCTTGGCGATGTATCAGATAAGCTTATGCTCTGGGATCATTTTCCTCACCGGTTTAGCGTCCAATACCTTGGTACACGCCTTCACCAAGCAGGTGCTAAATTTGGATATCAGTTGGGCCCAATGGTTCATCTACTTTTGTGTGCCCGGTATCGTGGCCTTAGCGATTGCGCCCTATGCCGTGTACAAACTCTATCCCCCCGAACTCAAAGTTATAGACAATAAGCCCATCGCTGAAAAAGGCTTGGCGGAACTGGGGCCCATGAGCGGTAAAGAAAAACTGCTTTTATTGTTCTTTTTCTTAGCTATTTTAGGGTGGGCTACGGCCAGTATCACCAAGGTCAATGCCACTGCCGTGGCCATGGGCTTTGTTGCAGCCTGCCTTGCCACGGGTGTCATGACTTGGGAAAAGCTTGCCACACAAAAGTCTGCCTGGGCCACACTGATTTGGTACGGCGGTATTCTTAGCCTTGCCAGTGGGCTTGCCAAAGAAGGTTTTTTTAAGTGGCTGGGGAGTTTTATCTCGTCCCATGTGAGTTTTGATGGCGTTAGTCCCATGTTGGTACTGTTGGTACTCCTACTGGTCAGCATAGTGGTGCGCTATTTGTTTGCCTCGCTGGCGGCCTATGTCACGGCTATTCTTCCCGTGCTGTACACTATTGGTTTGGTGGCTGGCGTGAATCCTGTCCTCATGTTTCTTGTGCTGGCGGCTTCTTCTTCCTTTGCCAGCCTGCTCACCCACTATGGCAATGCCTGTGGCCCTGTGCTTTACGGTACTGGGTATGTAGATCAGGCCACTTGGTGGAAGGTAGGTACGATTATCGCCGGCATATGCATATTGGTGTATGCGGTGATCGGTTTGCCTTACTGGAAGCTGCTGGGCGTCTGGTAGCCTAACGCAATTTTCAATAGTGCGCCGCCCCATGGGGCAGCGCACATAGGAGGAATCCATGCAACAAACTTTTACCGGCCCTACCACAGCGCCTACGCGTTTGGATTTTTTTCAAGCCGTATCCGGTGTGCTACTGATATTTTTTTTGTGGGCACATCTGCTCATGGTGGGCAGCGTCATTATTAGTCCAGACATCATGAATTTTCTAGGCTGGTTTTTCGAAGCGACGTACATGGCGCAGATAGGTGGCCCCATAGTATTTTTGCTCATGCTGGCGCATTTTGTTATTGCCGCGCGCAAGATGCCCTTTAAAGCCGGAGAGTGGAGCACGTTCTGGCGACACGCCGTAACGCTGCGCCATAAGGATACTTGGATGTGGATTGTCCAAGTGGTGACGGCTTTGGTTATTCTCGTGATGGCGAGCATCCACATGTATACCGTACTTTCTACTCTACCCATCAATGCCACTACCAGCGCCCACCGCGTATACGGAGGCTGGCTCCCTTTTTATCTTGTGCTGTTACCCTTAGCCGAGCTTCATGTGGGCATCGGATTTTACCGTCTGGGCGTGAAGTATGGGTACATTACCCGCGCCACGCGTTCGCGGTGGCAGTGGGGCGAAAATATAATGATGATTGGCTTTATCCTCATCGGCCTTTTAACCCTGCTGCGTCTATGGCTGCTGGTCGGATAGGGGGCACGATATGCGTATTTTTCAAACAGATTTACTGTGCATAGGCGCAGGTTTAGCCGGTGAAAGGGTGGCTGTGGAGGCTGCTCAGGCCGGATTTGAGGTTATTTGTCTTTCGTTGGTTCCGCCGCGCCGTTCGCATTCTTCAGCAGCACAGGGGGGAATGCAGGCAGCCCTTGGTAATTCTATCATGGGTCAGGGTGATTGCCCCGATATTCATTTCAACGATACGGTCAAAGGCTCGGACTGGGGGTGCGATCAAGAAGTCGCGCGTATGTTTGCGGACACGGCACCTATAGCCATGCGTGAAATGGCCTATCTGGGCGTACCGTGGAATCGCGTTGTGCCCGGTGAGCATACCTATTTTAAAGGCGGTAACCCTTTTCAGGCCGTGGAAAAAGCCGAGAACGAAGGGCTTATCCATTCCCGCGCCTTTGGGGGTACGGCGAAATGGCGCACCTGTTATACTTCTGACGGCACGGGCCACTCGGTGCTTTTCACCTTAGATAATCGCCTGTTGCAACTGGGTGTTACCGTGCACGACCGCACCCAAGCGGAGATACTCATTCATGATGGTGTGTCCTGCCAGGGTTGCATAGCCCGTTGCCTGCGTACGGGGGAATTGGTGGCGTATTTGGCGAAGTCTACGCTTATTGCCACGGGTGGGTACGGGCGCATCTACAAGGCCACTACCAATGCCGTTATTTGTGATGGTGGTGGTCAGATTGCCGCATTGGAGACGGGGCTTGTGCCCATGGGCAATATGGAAGCTGTGCAATTCCACCCCACGGGTACTGTCCCCACGGATATTCTGGTAACTGAGGGGTGTCGGGGTGATGGTGGCACTCTGTTGGACGTTAACGAATATCGCTTTATGCCCGACTATGAACCCGAAAAGGCCGAGCTAGCTTCACGCGATGTGGTCTCGCGCCGCATGACCGAGCATATGCGTAAGGGGCTGGGGGTTAAAAGTCCCTATGGCGATCATCTGTGGCTGGATATCCGCCATTTGGGCGAAAAGCACATCACCACAAATCTACGTGAAGTGTACGAGATCGCCACTAATTTCTTGGGCGTAAACCCCATACAGCAGCTTATTCCCGTGCGCCCCACACAGCATTACAGCATGGGCGGTGTACGCACGAATAAAGACGGTGCGACCTATGGTCTTAAGGGTCTCTATGCCGCTGGTGAAGCCGCCTGCTGGGATATGCACGGTTTCAACCGCTTGGGGGGGAACTCCTTATCTGAAACTATTGTGGCTGGGCGCATTGTGGGTCATAAAATTGTAGAATTTCTGCAAGGAAACCAAGTGAGCTTCTCCACTGGAGCCATGAACGACGCTGCTGCCCAAGTGCGTACGCGTATCAACGCCCTTATGCACGGAGGTCGGGAGGACTGCACCGCTCTACGTAATGCCATGCAGGATGTAATGATGGAACATGTGGGGATTTTCCGTAATGGCAAGGATCTGCAAATGGGTGTGGACAAATTGCAAACGCTGCTGGAACGCAGCAAGAACATCAGCTTGCACGGCGGCTCTGTTAAGGGCTTTACTCCCGAGCTTTCGTTGGCTTTACGTGTGCCGGGTATGATTAAATTGGCTTTATGTACGGCATACGGGGCGCTGATGCGTACCGAAAGCCGTGGGGCACATGCCCGTGAGGATTACCCAGAACGTAATGACCGTGACTGGCTTAATCGTACTTTGGCGCTATGGAAAGAGGGAGATTCCCTCCCCACTCTGAGCTATGAAAACACGACACCGTGGTTTGAAATTCCGCCTGGTGAGCGCGGTTACGGCGGTGGCAAGATTATTGTTGCGGATATTCCGCCAACAATGATTAAGACCAAGGAAGGAGAATAATATGGGACGCAAACTTCATATAGATATATTCCGGCATAATCCCCTAGACCCTGATTCGACACCACGCATGCAAACCTTTGTGGTGGAAGAATACACCAGTATGACGCTGTTTTTGGCGCTGACGCATATTCGGGAAAATTTGGATCCCACAGTGCAGTTTGACTTTTGCTGCCGCGCGGGTATCTGCGGTTCTTGCGGCATGGTTATTAATGGTCGCCCCGGCTTGGCTTGTCATACGCGCACGGCAGACCTGCCCGAGCATATTACCCTGCATCCCTTGCCGGTGTTCCAACTTATTGGGGATCTCTCGGTGGATACGGGCACGTGGTTTCGGAATGTGGGCGCAAAAATCGAATCGTGGGTACATACCAGCAAACCCTTTGAAGCCCAAGCACAGGAAGAGCGTATGTCCAACGAATTAGCCAATAATATCTTCGAGCTAGACCGTTGCGTAGAATGTGGCTGCTGTGTGGCCGCTTGCGGCACAGCCCTTATGCGTAACGACTTTATCGGAGCCACCAGTATCAATCGGCTAGCGCGTTTTTATATAGACCCGCGCGACGAGCGCGCACCCCGCGATTACTATGAACTGGTAGGTGACGATAACGGGGTATTTGGCTGTATGGGTTTATTGGCCTGTGAAGATGTCTGCCCCAAAAAGATTCCCCTGCAAGACCAATTGGGCATTATGCGTCGTATGGCCTCTTTGGAATCGGTGCGTGGATTCATCCCCCAGAACCTGCGGGATAAATTCTCGTGCGGCTGTGGGGGCAAGCATTGATCCTGCCTTTGGCATAGTAATGTCCCCCGACGCACGTTGAGCAAAACGTGCGTCGGGGGACTGTGTTGCCACTGTGTTTATAAAATTTTCGGTGTATCCGTTTCGGGCTGTATACGATTTTGGATAGCTATTTGATCTTCAATAGAACGCAAGGCTGAACGCAGATGCCCACGCATAGCTTCAGCAGCAGCCACGCCGTCACCCCGCCGAATGTGTTCAAAGATAGTTCGGTGGTTTCGGAGTACGCTGGAATGGCGGGAGTAAGTCCTGAGGCTCCGACTGCGTGAATATTCCAACATATTGTATAGGCAGTTATACATGCGGATAAGCAGCGTGTTATGCGAAGCCTGCACCATGGCAAAGTGGAAATTTTTGGAGGCATCGGTAACGCTGAGGCTCATGCGTATTTCCACTTCCATCTGAACAATACTCCGCTCCATGCTCTCTAGGTCCTTTGGGGTGGCCCGAGAGGCCGCGAGATTTGCAGCCATTACTTCCAGTGCTTCACGTGTTTCAAAAAGATCGGTGAGTGTTTTCAGGGGGTCGGTCACCGCAAAGTCAATGATGTCCAGCATAGCGCCCATGTCCACAGTGCGAACCACCACACCCTTGCCGCGAACCTGTTCCACAACTCCTAAAAATTCAAGTATTTTTAGAGCTTCCCGCACGGGAATGCGGCTCACCCCAAAAGAAATAGCCAACTCACGCTCGGAGGGCAGGCTGGTGTCTGGTGCGATGGCCCCAGTAGCTATAGCCTGCCGGATTCGCTGGACAATCTGCAAGTACAAGGGGGTACCAGGGGTAAACTCGCCGCAATTGAAAAGATGAGAAAACATCAGGCTCCCAAACCACGCTCCAACTCGAGCGCAGAGGTGTAAAACTTTATCGCTCAGTTTACTGACTGTGCGGATTAGAAAAGAAATACATATAAATGCTATGAAATAATTTATAGTTACCTAAAGATACACTATGGCTCAATTGCCTGCAATAGTTCTTTTTTGTGCATGTTTAAATTTATTTTACAATATGCTGTAGGTAACCCTAAAAGATGAGCTACTTCGTCACAGGACGACCCCGTGTGCCAACGAGCAAACTATGTAACTCTGCTCCCCAGAGGCTATTCCAGATTATATTTCTTCAATTTATTGTGTAGGGTGGCGCGGGTGATGCCAAGGCGGCGGGCGGCTTCACTTTTATTGTCGTCGCTTTCGCGCAGGGTATCCACAATAGCGCGGCGTTCCACCACTTCCAACGAAAACCCGGCGAGGGAGGGGGAACCTTCCGCCTGTGCACTGGGCAATGCCGCATTTTCGCTATGTTGGAGCGCGGCGGGCGCGTTGTTGATGCTCAAAGGCAATTCGCGTTCTGTAATCAAATCCCCCGTGCCCAGAATAACCGCACGCTCCACGGCATTTTCGAGTTCACGCACATTGCCGGGCCACGGATAACGGAGCAGCGCGTCCAGCGCCGTAGTAGAAAAACCGCGTATTTGCTTACGATTGCGGGCCGCAAAACGCTCCAGAAAATGGGCCGCCAGCAGGGGAATATCTTCGGTGCGCTGGCGCAAGGCGGGAACTTCAATACTGATGACGTTCAGGCGAAAAAACAGGTCTTCCCGAAAGCGTCGGGCCGTGACTTCCTGCCGCAAGTCGCGATTGGTGGCGGCCAAAATACGCACGTCCACGGTCATAGGGCTGTCGGAGCCTACACGCTGCACTTCGCCCTGTTGGAGCGCGCGCAAAAGTTTGGCTTGCAGGGCAAAAGGCATTTCGCCAATTTCGTCCAGAAACAAGGTGCCACCGTTGGCCTGTGCAAACCGGCCCTCGCGGCGGCGGTCTGCCCCGGTGAAAGACCCCCGTTCATGCCCAAACAGTTCGGATTCTAGCAAGTTTTCCGCCAGAGCCGCGCAATTTACCGTGACAATCGCCTTGGCGGCGCGGGGGCTGCCCTCGTGCAGGGCGCGGGCGACCAATTCTTTCCCCGTGCCAGATTCTCCGGTAATCAGCACCGTTGCTTCGGTGGGGGCCACGGTTTTGATGACCTCAAGCATATCGCTAATACGCTTGCTGCGTCCCAAAATATCGGGGCTGGTGGCGGTTTCGGTTAATTGACGGCGCAATTCCCGATTTTCCACATTCAGGCGGGCATGCTCCAGCGCGCGGCCGAGCGTCAACTTCAGCACGTCAAAATCTAAAGGTTTGATTAAATAGTCGTAAGCCCCCAAACGCAAAGCATCCACCGCAGTTTCCACCGAGGAATAGGCCGTCATCATAATGACGGGCAAGGCGGGATTATATTCCAGAATACCCCGCAAGGCGGCAATGCCGTCCACACGGGCCATACGCACGTCGGTGAGCACCGCGTCATAGGCACGCTCGTGTACCTTGGTAATGGCGGTATCGCCGTCTTCGGCCTCCTCCACCGTATAGCCCCACGAACCGAGCATGGTGCGTAGCATGGAGCGGTGCGCTGTATCGTCATCAACGAGTAAAATCAGACCTTGCATTTTATATGTTCTCCGAAAGAGTCGCTATGGGCAATAAAAAACGGAAAGAGGTACCGTTATCGGCATGGGGGCTGGCATACTGGGTGTTGACCACCACCTCGCCCCCGTGGGCCTCCACAATCTTGTGCACCGTGGCAAGCCCCAGTCCCGTGCCCTGTTTCTTGCTCGTAAAATAGGGATCAAAAATATGCGGCAGGTGCTCAGGCGCAATGCCCGTGCCCGTATCATGAACCTCTAAACACAGGCGCTTGGCCGCATAGCGGGTGAGGCGTAGGGTCAACACGCCCCCTTGCGGCATGGCTTCCAGCGCGTTCAGGCAGACATTCAAGAGGGCCTGCCCAAAACGGTCTGCGTCGAGCAGGGCGGGAGGCAGGCTCGGGGCGGCGTCCAACACCAGCTTTACCCCGCGTTGGGCGGCATCCTGCCCGAGCAAACGCAAGGCGTGTTCTGCCACGTCCGTCAAGGGAGTAGGTTGCAAATGCACGTCCGTGGGCCGCGAAAAGCCGATCAGATCAGTGATAACCCGATTCAGACGGTCTACCTCGCGCACCATGACTCCTGCGGCGGCGCGGTCTTCACTGCCTTCGGGAAAAAGCTGACCAAAATAGGTAGCATAGCCCTTAATGGAACTGAGCGGATTACGAATTTCATGGGCCACACCGGCGGCGAGGGTGCCTACAGCGGCTAATTTTTCCTTACGGCGCACCTCTTCTTCCAGCAGGCGTACCTGCCCTTCGGCTGCCCGCTGACGGCGGTGCGAATCCCGAGCGCGCTGGGCAAAGTACAGCGCTACTAAACATAAAATTCCCACCAGAATCACAAAGCCCGCCAGCATACGCATGTGGCTACGGTCTTGCGCGCGGGTATTTTCAAAAGGCGACAATTCCAAACCTAAAAAAATAGCCGGAACCATGGGAGGCTCCACCCCCCGATGCAAAAGTTTTTCAGGCTTAACGGGCAACAAATGGCGGTACACCACAAAAGCCCTTTGGCCTTCCATATTCATGGTGCGCCATTGCGGCACGGGCCCTACGAGCAAGGCACGCATTTGCATTTCTGTGGTTTCCTGCCCGTCAATGGTCAGCACCTCTCCCAAGCGGCGCGGCTTACTGTGCGCCACAATGGTACCGTCGGGCATGGTCACGGCAATGAAGAGAATGTCATTATTATTCGCCACCTCTTCCAGTAATTCTTGCAGACGTACCCCCATTTGGTTACGCATGCCGGTGCGTAAGCCCCCCTCCACCGCGCGGATAAGCGCCGACCCTTTTTCCGCCAGCAAGCGGGCCATGCCCTCCTCATTACGCTCAATGGAAAAAGCCGTTACCAGCAACACCACCGCCGCAAGAACGACCGCCGCGCCTGCCAATAACCAGCCTACAGGATTTTGTTGTTTTACAGCCATAGAATATGTGTGTCCCTTACGCACTAAAATATGTCAATACATATAGTTTATTTATTACGGAGCCTGTTGTTCTTTACGCTTGGTGCGGTGCAGACTATACTGTATACACTTTCAGCTTTGTAAGGTTTGCGGCACTATTTTTGCACATGTTAATATTCTGGGAACGTGATGCAATATCCATGCGTGCACTAAACGCAACGATTTTTTTTGAATATTCCACCCCTTGAGGGATGATCATATGTTTACAATAGTTCAATATATCAGTCTATTAGTTTTAGGGGGGGCGCTTATGTTCGCCCCTAGCCCAGCTCAAGCGCGCGGAGACCATCGGGCGGGTGCCACGAAGGCCCACAATTGTTTGCCTTGGGAAGGAACACTGAGCCCCGAGCAACGTGAAAAAGCCGAACAAATTCTTGCAGAGGCCCGCCCCCGGCTGGCACAAGTACGCCAAACAATGCGCGAAAAAAGGCAAGAATTGAGGGCGCTTAGTTATAATAATAAAAGTGACCCTGAAGATCTGGCTCGTTTGGGGCGTCAATTACAAAAACAACGTGACACCCTGCGGGAAGAATTACGCGCCCTTGAAAAACGTTTGAGTGCGGAAATAGGCAGTGAAGTACGGATACGCCGTCACCACGGGCGCGGTTGTGCCGCCCTAGAACAAGCTATGCCCTGCCCTTTGCCCCAGCAAGTGGGTTTAGAACCTACCCAGCCTTAGCAAAACAGACATCTTTTTTCCACTTCCCCCGCAAGGGGGTTTTTTTATGCCCATGCGCTCCCCCCATACGTGTTCGATTCCTATACGTGTGTATGAATTTTATACACGCAAAAAGCAGACTGTGTATTTTTTATACACACGGCGCTTCTTCTTGGCTAGTGCTTTTTTGCTTAATTTTCCCTTATATTTCAGCATGTAATTGTTTGTATCAACTTTGGCACGGGCCTTGCTATAGCCTAGTCACAAGCAATGTGAATAGTTTTCTTAATCCTAACTTACTACAGATATCGGAGACGCCTCATGAAAACTTCTAAATTTTTCGTTCCTGCCTTGTTAGCTGTAACCCTGTTGGGCGGCACCGCCTTTGTGAGCGATGCTTTCAGTGCTCCCCACGGGGGGGGACATGGCGGTCATGAAGCCATGGGGTATTCAGACGGAAATACGGACGGCAACATGGGGTGTCCCGGTATGATGACGGGTTGCGCCGGTATGAATGAGGGCGGTAGGGGATATCATAAAGGCGGCATGGGCTACCACATGGGGCAGATTTATTACTCCCTCAGCCCAGAAAAACGCGCGCAATTTGATACCCTTGTCAAAGACTTTAAAAGCAAAACAAGCCCGATGCGTGACGCGATGTTTGTGAAAAAGCAAGAATTGCGCGCCTTGCAAAATGCCGCTACCCCCGATGTGAGTGCGGTGAGCAAAACCGCTACCGAAATTACGACTCTGCGTAACCAGCTGCGCGCCGAACATGAAAACTTTATGAATACGCTGGAAAAAGATCTTGGTATAAAAGACATTTACGGAAGCAATGCGGCTCCTGAAAAAGCACCTAAAGGGCCTAGAAAATAAGAGAAATATGAACCAGCATTGTGGGGATACACGACACCACACCCGTAAGGGGGAAACGTCGTACTACATATACGGAACAGATAGCTTATCAGTCTGATGTGAAAAACTCCTCCTTTTGACTCAAGCAACCTTTAATCTAGCCTCCTCTCCTCCTCCTTAAAGACCGCCGAAACCATCTTCGGCGGTCTTTTTGCGCCTTATAAGGCCTGACGCAAATCATCCAGGAGGTCGTCAATATTTTCAAGCCCCACAGACAGGCGAACCATCCCGGCATCAATGCCGGCGGCCTGCAATTGCTCGTCGGTCATTTGCCGATGGGTAGAACTGGCGGGGTGGAGCACACAGGTACGAATATCAGCCACATGCACCACAAGAGAAATAAGTTTGAGATTATCAATAAAGCGCCCCCCAGCTTCACGACCACCTTTGAGCACACAGGAGAGCACTCCGCTACAGCCTTTAGGCAAATATTTATCGGCGCGGGCTTTGCTGGGGCTGTCCGGCAGGCGCGGGTAATTCACCGAAAGGACAGCCGGGTGGGCACGGAGAAAAAGGGCCACCGCTTCGGCGTTACGGCAATGGCGTTCCATGCGGATAGGCAGCGTTTCAAGGCCTTGGTTAATCAAAAAAGCCCCGTTGGCGGATTGGCACATGCCCATATCGCGCATCAGCTGTACCCGAGCTTTGACAATATACGCCGCTTTACCAAAGGCCTGCGTGTAGATAAGACCGTGATAGGAGGGATCAGGCTCGGTAAATTCGGGGAAGGCGCCCTTGGTCCAGTCAAAATTGCCGCTGTCCACAATGACACCGCCCATTTGCAGGGCATGCCCGTCCATATATTTTGTCGTGGAGTGCGTAATAATATCCGCGCCATAGTCAAAGGGCTTGCACAAAAAAGGCGTGGCAAAGGTGTTATCAACAATCAGGGGCACCCCGTTGGCGTGGGCGATGCGGGCAAATTTTTCAATATCCAGCACGCTAATGGCGGGGTTGGCAATGGTTTCACCAAACAGGGCCTTGGTGTTGGGTTGAAAGGCCTGCTGCAAGCTAGCCTCGTCAGCATCGGGGTTTACAAAGCTCACACTGATGCCCATGCGTTTAAGGAGCACGGCAAAAAGGTTGAACGAGCCTCCATAAATGGCTGTAGAACTGACCAAATGGTCGCCACAACGCAAAATATTTAGCAGGGCGGTGAAAGTAGCCGCTTGCCCCGACGACGTACACAAGGCGCCAATCCCGCCTTCAAGTTGCGCGATTTTTTGCTCAACAGCGTCCACTGTGGGATTAGCGATGCGAGAATAAAAGAAGCCAGATTCCTGTAAGTCAAAGAGTTTACTTACCTGTTCTGTCGAGTGATAGCGGAAGGTCGTACTCTGCACAATGGGCAGGGTTTGGGCTTCTCCATTTTTGGGACTGTAGCCCGCGTGCAGACATTGGCTCTCAATTTTCATGGTCTAGGCCCGCACCTTGTGTAAAAAATTCCCAATACGTTCTAGGGCTGCATCCAGCACCGTGTCCGCCACAGCGTAGGAAAAGCGCACACAGGCGTCATCGCCAAAGGCCACACCGGGCACCAGGGCTACATGAGCTTCTTCCAGCAGATGGGTGCATAATTGCGCGGAGTCTGCAATTTGGGGCGTATACAGGGCGCTCATATCCGCAAACAAATAAAAAGCGCCTTCGGGCTTGGGGCACACCACGCCCTCCCACGAGCTTATGGTGCTCCACGCACGGTCGCGGCGGCGCAAAAAGTGTTCTTTCATGGTGACGGCATCGTCCATAGGGCCGTTCAGCGCGGCAACGGCAGCCCATTGCGCGACCGAGCACACGCTAGACGTGGATTGCCCTTGCAAGGTGACCATTGCCTTAGCTAAAGCCGGGTGCACCACCGCATAGCCCACGCGCCAGCCTGTCATGGCAAAGGTTTTGGCCACGCCGTTCATGATGGCAAATTTTTCAGGAAAGCGCTGCCACCATGTGATAACGCTGGTAGCAGTGGCGGGGGCATAGACCAATTGGTCATAAATTTCGTCGGAAACGACAAAAATATCATTGTCCACGGCCCACTGCATGATGCTGTCCAGCTCCGCACGGGTATAGACCACCCCTGTGGGGTTTGAGGGCGAATTAAAAATCAGCATGCGGGTTTTGGGGCTGACATATTTTTCAAGGCTGGCTGGCGTAATCTTGAAGCCCTGTGCGCTTCCGGCGGGCACAGACACCGGAACCCCTGTAGCCAGCAGCACCATATCGGGGTAGCTTGTCCAATAGGGCGCGGGAATGAGCACCTCGTCCCCCGGATTGAGCAGGGCCTGAAAAATATTAAACAGACTGTGCTTGCCCCCGTTGGAAATCACCACACTGTCCGTGGGCACGTCCACGCCATAGGTGCGTGAGAAATAGCCGCCCACAGCCTTGCGTAATTCTGGAATGCCCGCTACAGCGGTATAACGGGTGTGGCCTGCGTCCATGGCGGCCTTAGCGGCGGCGCAAATATGGGCGGGAGTCGCAAAGTCGGGTTCGCCTATGGCAAGGCTGGCCACTTGGATACCCTTACTTTTTAATTCCAAAGCTTTAGCATTGACAGCCAGAGTCGCGGAAGGCTTAATACAATTCAGACGATCAGCAATACGCATGGGTAAAACTCCTGTGATGTATACTACAGTATGGACAAGACCTAGCAGTTTAGCGCTCGACTGTAAATACTGCGCCACCCGCCGTATATATTTTTACAACATATCACATAATACCTAAGGATTTCAACGTGTCACAAGATCTTATCCCCTTTCCGCCCGCCTGTATTTTGGGCCGTTTTTTACGCCGGCAAAAGCGTTTTAGTGTTGAGATTGCCACGGACACAGGCCCGTTATGGATTCACTCCAATAATTCTGGTTCGATGTTGGGCTTAACCTGTGCGGGTATACCCGTGTTGGCCTCGCCCGCCGCCAATCCCAAACGAAAATTGGCCTATACCCAAGAATGCGTGTGGTGCGGCAGCCATCCCCCCCGTGCAGACAGCCCCCTTGCCGATATTCTGACTGATCCCCAAGGCTTTTGGGTGGGGGTGAACACCAGTGTGCCCAATAGGATGCTCGCCGCCGCCTTTGCCGCGCACCGTCTGCCCTTTGCCAAGGGGTACACCCACTTGCAGCCTGAATGTCGGCGGGGTGAGAGCCGCCTTGACGCCTGCCTCAGCACTCCCGGCCTTCCGCCGCTATGGGTGGAATGTAAAAACGTCACCATGGTTGAAGATACTGTGGCCTGCTTCCCCGACGCTGTTACCGAGCGCGGGCAGAAACATCTGCGCGAGATGATCAGCATCGTCAAACACGGCGAAAGGGCCGCCACCTTCTACCTCATCCAAAGAGCCGACGGTAGGTGCTTTGGGCCCGCAGACTTCATCGACCCTGCCTATGCGGCCCTGTTTTATGAAGCCCTTGCCGCTGGTGTAGAAATATACCCCTTCCGCGCCCACGTCAGCCCACACGGCATAGATTTGGGCGAATTGCTCCCCATTATTCCTCATAAAATATGTTAGTTAGAAATATAGGCAAAGTTTCAGCCCTCTTTTTTTCGCTCTGGCTCCTCCGGCGTCACGGGCGGCCTGTGGCTCACCACTTCGGCGGACTAGTGTACGTGATTTGTGTGCTATACTTGCAATTCCCGTCAATTACCCTACCATAGGCTCAGAGGTACTTATGTCCTGTATTGATTTGCATACGCATACTCTGGCATCGGACGGCACTGATTCCCCAGCTCAACTGGTATGTCGGGCTAAGGCGGCGGGTTTGTGTGCTGTGGCAATTACTGATCATGACACCGTGGCGGGCCTGCCCGAGGCCGAGCAGCAAGGGGCCGCGCTGGACATTGAAGTTGTGCGGGGCTGTGAAATTTCGGCGCGGGGTGACGGCGGGGAAATACATATTTTGGCTTTGTGGCTTCCGACAGATACCACGGTGCTGGAGCGCAGCCTGAGCGCATTACGGGAGCACCGCGATGCCCGTAATGTGATCATTGTGGAAAAGTTGCAGGCTCTGGGGCTGGGTATCAGTTATGAAGAAGTGACCGCCGCCAGTCAGGGCGAGGCTGTGGGGCGCCCACATATCGCCAAGGTGCTTATCAACAAAGGTTTTGTGCGCGACTGGCAAGAGGCCTTTGTGCGGTATTTGGGCTATAAGGGGCAGGCCTATGTCCCCAAGGAAATTCTCAGCCCTGAAGACGCGGTGTCCTTATTAGCGGGCATGGGGGCCACGGTCAGTTTGGCCCACCCCTGTTTGAGTTTGGCTTCGCGTGAAAGGGTGGAAAACTGTGTGCGTCAGTTAAAAGAGTATGGTTTAAGCGCCATTGAAGCGTATCACAGTGACCACTCACAGGCAGAACAGCGTTTTTGTGTTGATGTTGCCGCACGGTATGGTCTTGCGCTTACGGGGGGTTCGGACTATCACGGCACGGCGAAGGCGCGTATAGCGTTGGGCACGGGCTACGGTGGTTTGCGGGTGCCCCGCTTTGTGCTGGACAATTTGAAGACCGCACGACGGTGTTTGGGCTTACCCGTATAGTTTTTTTCTGACAAGGCGAAAATATGTTGAAGGTTCCAGAATTACTCGCTCCGGCAGGTACACACGAACAATTGGAAGCAGCGCTGTTGTACGGAGCCGATGCCGTGTACTTGGGCGGTGGCGAATTGTCCTTGCGGGCGGGGCGGCCTTTTCAGGGTGAGGCTTTGACGCGGGCTTTGGCCCTGTGCCGAGGGGCGGGAGTAAAGGTGTATTATTGCCTGAACGCATTCCCACGTCAGAATCAGTGGCGGCAGGTGGAAGCGGCGCTGGAGGTGCTGGGACAGGCTCGGCCCGATGCGCTGATTATTGCTGATGCGGGGGTGCTGCATGCGGCGCGGCGTCAGTGCCCACATATTCCGGTGCATCTTTCTACACAGGCCAATACCGGCAATGCCGCCAGCGCGGCGTTTTGGGCCGATCAGGGGGTCACGCGGGTGAATTTGGCGCGAGAATTGCCGCTCACACAGATTCGCGCTATCCGCCAGTCTTTACGGCATAGCCATCCCGCATTGGCAGTAGAATGTTTTGTCCACGGGGCTTTGTGTCTGGCTTTGTCGGGGCAATGCCTCCTGTCGGCTTGGTTGCAGGACAGGCCTGCCAATGAAGGCCGCTGTACGCAGCCCTGCCGCTATAAATATAGAAAAATGCGCGGGGCTCCATCGTTGCACGGCGCAATGGACGTGCCGGAATCGGTCGTGGTGGAAGAAGCGTTGCGTCCGCATACGCCCTTGTGGGAAGTGACCCAACACAGGCCTGACGGAACGGGGGAATGCGGCGACCAAGGCGACTTTGCCGCTATTTGGTCGCCCGAAGATATATGCTTGATTCGTTTTTTGCCTTGGTTCACCCGCACCGGCGTGGATTCGCTCAAGATAGAAGGCCGCATGCGTACTGGGGGCTATGTGGCTCATGCGGTGGATGTGTACCGCACGGCGCTGGACGCATTGCGCCTTGGGGTGCCCGCCGAACGCACGAAGGGCGAAGCGGAATTGCGCGCCACCGCTACCCGTGCCTTGAGCACAGGCTTTTTTCTTCCCCGACGGCAATGCCGCCCTTCTGCCGGAGCTTTGGCCCGTACCGCAGCAGCGTTGCCGCCCGTGGGCGTGGCCCACGCCTTGCCGTTGTTGGCTCGGGTGGAAGAACAGGTGCGCCCGCAGAGCTGGAAGTGCAGCGTGCGGGGCCGCTGGGAGGCGACCCGCCCCGTGAGCTTGGTGCTGCCGCATATGCGTCGTCCGGTGCTTCAGCCCGAAGATTATTACCTCGAAAACGCCAAGGGCGAAAAGGTCTCCACGGTGCATTCGGGCACAACGGCTGTGCTGCACTGTCAAAACGGACAGGACTGGGGACTTGTAGCGGGTGTGTATGTGCGGGCTTGCGCCTGAATCTTATTGTGCCCGCACGGCTTCTTTCATGCGGCATACCCCGCACATTCCGGCGGAGGTAGGAAAACCGCAGGTGGTACAGGGCGCAAGGGTCTGCCCGTGTTCCGCTTCTTTTTGGGCGAAAACAGGACGACCGCGTTCTAAAAAGCCCTGATAAAAATCCATTTTCCGACCGGGCATGGTTTCTTCAAGCTGTTGCCACAAATGCTTGTAATAGGTAAAACTTGCGCCGCCACTGTAGGGGCAGGGGGCATAATGGTTTTCAATGCCCATTAAAAAGGCGTAATTGGCGGTTTCAAATTCCGTTAATCGCCACAAGGGTTTCACTTTACGGGAAAAGCCGTTTTCACCTTCGAGCAAAGGCCCTTGATCGGACAGGTAGGACGTGTCCCAGCGGATAGTATTGCTGAACAGGCGGGCTACTTCGTCGTCCAGATTATGCCCGGTTGCCAACACGCTAAAGCCTTCGTCAATGGCTACCTTATTGAAATAATGTCGTTTTATTTTTCCGCAGGCCGAGCAGATGGGGCGGTTCAGGCTTTGTTTGACAAGGGGGATAGACAATCCCTCGGCGGCCATTTCTTTAACGATCAGGGGCAGGGCGTGGGCGTGGCAAAAGCGCTCTACCACCCCGCGTGCGGCGGGCGAAGACACGGGAATGTCCAAATCAATGTGCAGCCCTGTAACCTTGTATTCTTGCCGAGATAATTCGAGCATCAGCGCCAATGAATCCTTGCCGCCGGACAGGGCCACCAAAATATTGTCGTCATGGGTGAACAATTTTTGTTTGCGGATGCCTTTTTCTACTTGTTTGCTAAAAAATTCCAAATAACATGCGGCGCAAAAGCCCGCATGATGACTCTTTAAGGCCACAACGGCGGGTGCTTTACAAACTTTACATTTCATAACTAACCTAAAGGGCTGGTGTTTGGGGAGAAGGGTCTTCAGTGCTGTTGGGGCGTGGGTCTGTGCAGAGGGAGGCTGCCGGAGGCAGCACCCAGCCGTTTTTTTTGAGGCATTGGGCGTACAAGGCGCGGCACTGACACACCGCATGGTCAATACTGGTGGTGGGCAGGGTGTGCAAGCCACCGTCTGCAAGGGAAAGATACAAGGGGGCATCGCGCATAAGTCGCTTCAAATGTGTGGCAAGAGCTTGGGGATCTTCGGCCTTGTACAGCAGCGCGTTTTTTTCGTGCACGGCCCATTCCATGTTTGTTGCTAAGGCTGGGCAAATGAGGGGTAGGCCTGTAGCCCAAGCCGCCGCCATGGCGGGCAGGGAACCATGGGGCTGCATGCCGGGGGCCACCAGAACGTGACAGTGGGGCAGCACTTCGCGCAGATCTTGCGGCCCCAACAAAGCCAGCCGTGATTCCACGCCCAAGGCAATGGCCTCGTCCAAGAGGCTTTGAAAATTGGGGCAGACTCCAAAAATACGCAATTCCCACGGGGGAATATTTTCGCTCTGCCACAGGGCAGCCATGGCTTTGAGCAACACACTATGGGCGGCGGTGTCAGTGCGTGCGGTCATGGCCGCAATGATAAAGCGCTGTTCGGGCAGGCTGGCGCGGGGGGGCAAGGCTGTGGTGTCCACTCCGGCGGGCAAGCAGAGGATTTTTCGGGTATCGAGGCCCGTTTTCAGCAGACGTGTACGCATGTTTTGGTTGCCACACAGGACAATATCCGCTTGCTGCCAGTAGGCGGGCAAGGTTTCCGTATCTTCTTGGTTTTCGCCTAAGGTCTGGTGAGTATGGCAAGTATGAATCAATACCGTGCGTTGGGGGGGGCGTAGGCGCTGGACCTGTGCGCCCAAGTGGGCCGCTACGGTGGAGAAGGTGTGGATAAGGCAATGGTTTTCTGCGCGGGTGAGCAGCCACAGACGCAGCAGATTGAAAGGATTCCACGCGCCTGTGCCCCACAAAGGCAGGATCGGCACAGACAAAGCCGTAGCTTTACGGGCCAGAGGGCTGCCGTGGGGGCAGCACAAGCAGAGGTGAAAACGCTGCTCTTGCTGCAGCGCACACGCCAGTTCTAGGATATGGGCCTGCGTGACGCCCCACGTGTGGCTAAAGTCTATGAGCAACAGTTGCATGTCTGCCTAAAAGGCTGTCCCCTGTGCGAGTAACATGGTTTCCAGATCGGCGCGCAAGCGTTGGGCCACAGGGCCGGGTACGCCATCCCCGATAGGCTGTCCTTCATATTGGGTGATGCCCACACACAAGGGGCTACTGCTGAACAGTAACACTTCCCGCGCGCTGAGGATGTCCGCCTCACTGATAGCTTTTTGCGCGGTGGGGAGCCAGCCTTTAGCCGCTTCAAAGGCCGCCAGCACCGTGGTGCCGGGCAGGGAAGAGACAAATTCTGGGCATACCAGCACGCCGTGCTTGTCCACAATGCCCACATTGGCAATGGCGGCTTCGGCCAAATGCCCTTTGGTGTCAAAGGAGAAGGCCACGTCCATATTTTTGGCGCGGGCTTCCTCGGTCATGAGCACATTGGGCAGATAATTGGTATTTTTGATGCGCGCCAGATATTCCTGCTTGGCGGGGATGGCGCTCTTAAACGAGGTCAGGCCTTTGTGATACCACGCTTCATCGGGAATGTGTGAACGCATGGCAACAATGTACAGACTGGCCGTGGGGCATTCGGTGGGGGAAATACCAAAGCCCCCTGGGCCGCGCCCGAGCAGTACGCGGATGGCTCCCACAGCTTCGCCTCCGGCGGCGGCTACGTCCAGTATGGTGGCGCGAATTTCGCCCCACGGGCAAGGCGGAGTGATGGTCAGACTGGCGGCAGAATTGACCATGCGATCCATATGCGCGTCCAATTGGAGCATGCGCCGCTGGCGGTAATTGATGCTTTCAAACACGCCGTCGCCACGGTGGCATAAATGATCGTCCAGCGGGGCAAGCATCAGGCGGGCATCCGTGCAGATGCCGCCTACCCGATGTTCGTAAAAGGCGAGAATATTGGCAGCCCCCGGCCGGGGAGCTGCCAATAATTGTTCCAGATATACGGAAGAAGATACTGTTTTCATGGTATTATTTCAAAAAGACCTTGCGGTCGATTACGCGCAATAAGTCGCGGTCCAACAGGGTTTCGGCGATCTGGACGGCATTGAGTGCGGCACCTTTGCGAATATTGTCGGCAACAACCCACATATTCAGACCATTGGCGATGGTTTCGTCTTCACGGATGCGCCCCACAAAAGTGTCGTCTTCTCCGCTGGCATCAATGGGCATGGGGTACATTTTTTCTTGCGGATTGTCGTACACCTGTACGCCGGGAGCCTGCGTGAGAATGGCACGGGCTTGGGCCGGGGTCAGTTTTTGTTCTGTTTCAATGTTTAAGGATTCTGCATGGCTATAAAACACGGGCACGCGCACACAGGTAGCCGTAACTTTTACGCTGGGATCACCAAGAATTTTGACAGTTTCATGCACCATCTTCATTTCTTCCTTGGTGTAGTCATTGTCCAGAAAGCTGTCAATGTGCGGCAGCACGTTGAAGGCGATGCGATACGGATAGACCTTCACATCCGGTTCCTGCATATTGAACATTTGGCGCACTTGTGTTTCCAGTTCGGTAATGGCCTTTTGCCCTGTGCCGGAAACGGCCTGATAGGTGGAAACGACCACACGTTTGATGCGGGCCGCGTCATGAATGGGTTTGAGCACCATCATCATCTGAATAGTGGAGCAATTGGGGTTGGCAATAATGCCATTATGCGTTTTGAGGTGTTCGGGGTTGACTTCAGGCACCACCAAAGGGCAGCGTTCGTCCATGCGCCAAGCCGAGGAATTGTCCACCACAACACAGCCGGCAGCGGCGGCATGGGGGGCAAATTTTTCAGAGGTGCTTCCGCCTGCTGAAAAAATAGCCAGATCAATGCCCGCGAACACGTCTTCTTTAAGCTCTCGCACCACAAGTTCGTTGTCGCCATAGGGAACCTTCGTCCCGGCGGAGCGCTCAGAAGCGAAAGCGATGACTTCAGTGGCGGGAAATTTGCGTTCGTGCAGTGTTTTGAGCATTTCGCGGCCCACGGCACCCGTGGCCCCTACAACCGCAACAACCAGTTTCTTAGACATATGTGTTCTCCTTATCTTAAGGGCAGAGTGCCCCGGTGGGTAGCAGGCGTAAACGTACAGCTTGTATTAAGGGCGAGCAGCCGCGCACAGGTGCTCACCAAGAGTCACGTCTGTTTGCTGAATATGGTGCATAAACCAGTCGCCCAAAAAAATAAATAATTGCCAGGCCACCGTGTGCCCTTCCTGTACAAAATGCACGATCAGATTTTGTACTTTGTCAGAAAAGGCGTGGTGCTCAGTAAGATGCTGATGATATGAGGGAAAAGTGTCCTTAATCGGGCGCATGAGGCCTTCTTCAAGCTGAAAGTGGACATCCGCATATTTTTGCAAACGGCGTAAGACGTTCAGAATATCGGTATCACTCATTTTGTCCAGCAAGTTTGTTTGCACTTCGGCTAAAAGGCTTACCAGTACCTTGTGCTGCTCGTCTATTTCTGGAACGCCCACGCTGAGTGCTTCTGACCATTGGTAGGTTTGCATACGACTTTTCTCCCCTGCAAAGGTGTGGCACTAATGCCTTACATGTACCCGTAGTTGGCAAAAAAGTATAGCAGTTAAGCACACGTTTGGGAAAGGGAGGCTGCGGCGCACATCTCGTGCACAATGGCGATATCTGCGGCCAAAAAGGGCAGCTTGAGGGCCTCTTGGGGGCTGACCCAGCGCATATTCTGCCCTTCCCTATTTTGTGGTTCTCCCGCAAAATCTGTCACTTGAAAAAAATGTACGTGCACACAGCGCGCTTTGTCCTGTGCGGTGGCGGCATAGGTGTGCTGCAGGCTTTTCCACAGGTGGGGGGCACGGGCTTCAATGCCCAGTTCTTCCTGCAATTCACGAATCAGCGCGGTTTCAGCGCTTTCGCCCTCTTCGATCTTGCCGCCGGGAAATTCCCACCAACCTGCCTGCACCTTGCCTGGGGGCCGCTGTACAGCCAAGTAGCACGGCCCCCGCCAGAGAATAGCAGCAACAACTTCAATGCGGTGCATGGCTTAGTCCTCGCTTACGGCAGCGCGAGCCGTTTCAAGACGGGCAAGATCTGTTTCCATCACGCTCATACGTTCCATGAGGGCTTCGGTGCTTTCTTTCAGCTCCCCAAAACGTTTAAGCAGGCGTGTGGTCAGGAGATTGTCCGCGTAGGTTTCAGGATTGGCAAGGGTGGCTTCCAGCTCGGACTGCTCAAGGCATTGCACTTCTAATTCGTGTTCGCACGTGGCATAGGCCGCTTGTAGGGGTTTTATCTTTTTGTACAGGGCATTGCGTTGTTCGGCCTGTTCGCGCTTGAGGCGTTTGAGTTCTTCACGGGACAGCCCCGTGGAGCTTTCAGGGGCGCTTGCAGAAGCCGCCGGCGTGACCGCCGCATTGCCCGCTTTGCGCGCGGCATCGTATTGGGCAAAGCCTTCCTCGTACACGGTGAAGCCTTTTTCCGACAAGGCCCACGCTTCATCGGCCACCGCAGACAAGAGCCAGCGGTCGTGCGCCACCAACAGCACCGTGCCTTCAAAGGCGTCCAGTGCGGAAATAAGGGCCTCGCGACTTTCCAAATCCAAATGGTTGGTGGGTTCGTCCAGCACCAGAAAATTTGCGCGGCTCAAAAACAGGGTTGCCAGTGTCAGACGGCTTTTTTCTCCGCCGGAGAGCGAATCCACGCGGCGATCAAAATAGCCCTGCCCTAGCAAGAACAGACCAAGGACGCTCATCAACTCTTCTTCGGTGGTGCGCGGGTCAGACAGGCGGCGGATCTCGCCCAGCACGGTGCCGTTGGCGTTGAGGGTTTCTAATTGGTGCTGGCTGAAATAGCCCATGCGTACGAGGGAACCCATGCTGATGGTGCCCCCAGTTTTTTCCAGCTTGCCCGCAAGAATTTTGAGCAGGGTGGATTTGCCGCAACCGTTGGGGCCTACCAGCGCGATGCGCTGCCCCCGAAAAAGGCTGAAGGTCAGGGGCGGCCACATGCTTTTGCCGTCAGAAAAATGGAAAGCTACGTCCGCCACGCTGAGTACGGTTTTTTCGGTGCGGGCTGGCTCAGGCCATTTAAAATTCAATTCTTTGCGGCGGGTTTCGGGCTGGTATTGTTCCAGTTCCTTCTCCAATTTCTTTGCCATTTTTTGGCGTGATCCGGCCTGTCGGGCCTTAGTAGCCTTGGCGCGGAAACGTTCCACAAAGGCCATTTTACGGTCTAATTCTCCCTGCAAGGCCTTGGCTTCGCGCTGGCGCTGGCTGGCTATTTCTTCCTGAAAGGTCAGAAATTGGCTGAAGGTTGCCTTGCGGAATAGGGGTTTAGACGAGCCTAGAAATAAGACATGTGTGCCGATTTTGTCCATGAATACACGGTCATGGGCCACAAAGATCAGTGCCCCCTGAAAGGACAGCAAAAAATTTTCCAGCCATTCTACAGCGTCAATGTCCAAGTGGTTGGTGGGTTCGTCCAGCAACAAGACATCGGCCCCTGCGGTCAACACGCGCGCCAGTTTGGCTCTTTCGCGCCAGCCGCCTGACAATTGCCCCAGAGGCAAGTGCCATTTGCGCTCGGAAAAGCCGAGGCCCGTCAGCACCGCCTGTGCGCGGTGTTCGGGATTATAGCCATAGGTGGCTTCCAATTCGTGTTGGCGGTGCATAAGGGTGGTGAGCTTGGCATTGTCTCCCGAGGTGTGGGCTTGATCCCATTCCACCCAAAAATCGTTCCAATCGGGCAGCACGTCTTGGACAAATTGCAGGAGGGGTAAGGACAGCAGGGTAGCGTCCAATTCTTGTTCCACATAGCCCAAGCGGCAGCCTTTGGGGAGGAGTACCCGCCCGCCGTCCGGGCTTTCTACCCCTGCAACAAGGCGCAGAATGGTGGATTTGCCCGTGCCGTTGGGGCCGCACACGCACAAGCGTACACCATTGTCTATTTCCAGCGAAAAATTTGAGACAATATCGCGTCCGCCAAAAGATTTGGAAAGCTCCTGTAGGGTAATACTCATGAAATCCAGCCTTCTTGTCGGTAACCTGCCACGGCCTCAGCCATGCCCTGCTCCAGTGATATGGTAGGGCTATAGCCCAGTTCGCGCGCGATGCGTTTGCTGTTGCACAGCCAGCCTTCTTGGCAGGCTTCGCGGTATTTATCGGGATTCCACGAAGGCGCGCGTCGGCCCATTCGCACCGCAACATGCCCCCACAAACCCGCTAAGTGTGCTGCCGCGCCCATAATCCATAGGGGAACGGGGATTATTCGGGGGGCGCGGAAGGGGCGGGCGGATCCCGCGTGCAAAGCCGCCGCAATGGCGCGACCTATGGCGGGCATAGTGTGCTGGGCCCCATCATCTAAATGATATATCCCGTGCGCGTTTTCGTGCAGGCAGAGCAGCAGGGCCTGCACCATATCGTGCACGTGCACGGCGGATACCGGAAAGTGCCCGCTGCCTGGGCAAACGACAAAACCTTTGCGGGCTGCCTGAAAATAGGGCAGCAGGCCCCTGTCGCCCGAACCATAAATGATCGGGGGACGCACCGTGACCATGCGTTGGCCCAGCGCCGCGCCGAGAATCTGTTCGGTCATATATTTGGACCAGCCGTAGGCCGAAACCGGTGCGGGCGGCGTGTCGTCTTCCACCCCCGCTCCCGTGGCTGCCGGGCCGGTGGCCGCGAGGCTGGAGACAAGGACAACGCGGCGTATGTGGCCCCCGTAGGTGCGGAGGGCCTGAGCCAAACATTGCGCGGCGCGGGCATTGCTGTGCAGATAGTCCTGCCAGCCGAGGCCAAAAAGCAGGGCCGCCATGTGGATGAGGGTATCCTGCCCCTGCAAAGCCTGATCCAGACCGTGCCCCGTGCACAGACAAGCCTGCACGGTGCGTACCCCTTGGGGCAGCTTTGCCGTGCACGAAGAGGCCCGCACTAAGCAGGTGACCTGCGCGCCCGCCTCCACCAGGGCTCGGGTGAGGTGCCTCCCTACAAAGCCTGTGGCTC
Organism: Desulfovibrionaceae bacterium; assembly: GCA_036655975.1. GTDB lineage: Bacteria > Desulfobacterota > Desulfovibrionia > Desulfovibrionales > Desulfovibrionaceae > CASQEL01. Next base: position 31,839 of record JAVVPD010000014.1, read on the forward strand.
CAGTGACGAGAATGCGGTGCCCGACAAGGTTCAAGAGTCCATCTCCCGGCGATAAATACGGTAGCGTTTGGTGAGCACGCCGCCAAAATCTTCAATGAGGTCGTTAATGGCAACATTGTCTTCCAACGACCATGAGCCTTCCACCCACGAAAATTCGGGCCGATTTTGGGCCTGATCAAACATGAAGTCTAGCAGCAGCAGGGGTAAACCCATAAGCCGATATTCTGCTTTGATGCCGAAGAGCACCAGCCGATAACTCTGACGCAATTGCTTACGTACCCGCCAGTAATGCCATGGGGTGGTCAGCCCGAGAGAGCCATTGCAGCGCTTGAGCAGGGGATTCATGTCTGGCAGTGCCAGCATACCCCCGGCGGGCTGGCCTTTGTGGAAGAAGAGCACAAAAAAGTCTGTATCCAGTACGGACTTGAGGTCTTTGATGTGGTTTTCCGCTTCGGCCAGCGGCATGGGGGTGAAACCCCAATTGTCAGCCCAACTTTGTTGATAAATATCCAACATGGTGCGGATATCATCGGTTAAGGTGCTTTTGCTGGATACTCGGTAGGTGAATTCGTTTTTGTTTTTGAAAAAGTCGATCTGATCACGCACTTCTGGGGCCACTTTCATGGCGTTTTTATTAAAACTATAGGCGAAAAGGTCTTGTTCCTTCCGCATATGCCAGCTCTCTGCCAATTCGGGATAATAAGGCGGATTCCACGGCATCATGATGGCGGGGGGCAGGTCGAAACCGTCAACCAGCATGGCACAGGTGTAATTGGTGGAGGGATTCAGCGGGCCGCGCAGAAAGGTGCAACCACGCTCTTGAAGCCAAGCGCGGGTCGCGTCAAACAGAGCATGAGCGGCTTCGGGATCATTGTAACATTCAAAAAATCCCCATGCGCCGCAGCACTCTTGGGCTGTCGCATTGTGGTTGTGGTCCACAATAGCGGCAATACGACCGATAACCTTTCCACCGCGCAACGCCAACAGCAATTCCCTTTCGGCATTTTCCCAATACGGATGCTTGCCGGGGGTCAGCAAGGTACGTTCCTGCTGCTTGAGCGGTGGTACCCACAGGGGAAAGTCGCGGTAAATAGCCCACGGGAGTTCGATGAAGGAGGTCATCTGGGCGGCAGTGCTTACCGCGATAATGGAAATTCCTGCCATAGGAGAGCCCTCTGATAAAAGTTGCCTAACATCAAATTCTATCTAGACAAGGGCGAGTGGTCAAGGTGCAAAAAGAACGGTGTCAGGGTTACCGCATCTTCTGCTGTGCGTATTTCAAAAAGATGATGTTTACCTTTTCCTGACAGGCATCGTCCATTTTGTACTAATGCTGCGTAGTGCCAGCCAGAAGATTTTAAAAACAGCTTCATCATGGGGGAAAGCACCTTTGGTCTTGGTGACTTTACGCAAACTCGTTCCGCATGCAAGCTCCAAAGTATCTCTCGTATTCTGCCCATTGTTCGCACCTTGTTGACTGCCTC
>JAVVPD010000015.1:0-33318 GCA_036655975.1 Desulfovibrionaceae bacterium
GGGGGCATGATTGCGGGGAATGGGGCCGCACTCTAAAGGGGGTGCAGGGGCCTGCGGCCCCTGCCGGAGGGGGGAAGGGGGGGAGGCTTCGCGCCTCCCCCCTTTATATTTACAATTCGTCCGGCAAGTTTTTCAAGTCTGCCCAGCTAAACACAGGGCCGTCAACACAAATATATTTACCGCCAAGATTGCAGCGCCCACACAGGCCCACCCCGCATTTCATGCGGCGTTCAAGGGTGGTGATGATGGATTCATCTGGGAAATCAAGCTTTTTCAGGGCTTGCACGGTAAACTTAATCATAACGGGCGGCCCGCAGAGCACGGCAATAGTGTTAGCGGGGGTGACGCCCATTTCAAGAAGCACATTGGGGATAAGGCCCACCTTGTGGGGCCAACCGTCAAAGGGAGCATCAATAGTCAAAGTGCAGTCTAAATCGGGACGGCGCAACCAGTCTTCTGTTTCATAGCTGTAGGCCATATCACGGGGACTGCGCGCGCCATAGAGCAGACTAATTTTGCCATAATCTTTAGCATTTTCTAATAAATGTAGCATAATGGTACGGATAGGTGCCATGCCAATGCCACCGCCCACAAACACGATATTTTTGCCCTTCCAATCCTGATAGGGGAAGGAATTGCCCAAGGGCGCGCGCACACCAACTTTATCTCCGGGAGACAGCGTGTGCAGGGCGGCGGTCACTTCCCCAGCGCGCATAATCGAGAATTGTAGATAGTCCTTTTGCGAGGGCGGGGAATTGATCACAAAGGTCGCCTCACCCACGCCAAAAAGGGACAATTGCCCCACCTGACCCGGTTGATAGCGGAAAGCGGCCATGCGCGTGGGATTATCCAACACCACGCGGAGCGTTTTAATATTAGAAGTTTCAGTAATGACATCCACCACAGTTGCCACATCCGGCAAATAGGGATTGCCCACAGGCTGAATTTCACGGCTCTGACTGCGGACAGTGGGCTTGGCGGGTGCTTGTTTCCCGCTCACCGCCACCGTGCCACTGCTTTTCACCGCAGGAGGCGTAGCTTTCTTTACCGCCATGGTTCCGGCCTCTTTTTTTGCCACAATGCCTGTTTCCTTTTTTGCCACCGCGTCTGAGGGACGGGGCGAAAGAGCACCGGTCTTTGGGGCGGTGGTCAACGCAGCAGGGGCAGCAGGGGCCGCAGGGGCCGCAGGGGCAACGGGCGCAGCGGGGGCCGATTGCATGGCAATATCCAACACGCCTTGCAGGGCCTCGTCCATTTTTTGTGCAGAGGCTTTAGCGGCACTTGCCTTCGCGCCTTGTGCGGGTTTCGCCGCTTTGGTCGGAGCACTTTTTGCTTTTTTAGCCGGTTGTTTGGTCGTTTTCGTTGTCATACGCCCCCCTACTTCTGTTCTTCCGCAATGGCGGCTTGCACAATGGCACGGATATCCAAATGCACGGGGCAATGGCTGATACAACGACCACAGCCGTTACAGGAAAAAGCCCCTTGCCAGATACCCGGATAATAGCTGAACTTATGCATGATCCTGTTCCGCATACGCATGGCCTTGGTCAGACGCGGATTGTGCCCGCTGGCTTCACGGGTGAACAGCGAAGACATGCAGGTGTCCCACGAACGCAGGCGCTTGCCCGATTGTTCGCCCATGCCGTCGCCTTCATCGGTGATGGTAAAGCAATAGCAGGTGGGACACAGATAGGTACACGCCCCGCAGGACAGACAATGCGCGGTCTGCTTGTACCAAAAATCCATATCGTCAAAGCGGGCTGCCAAAGCGTCTTTGGCGGCGCTGAGGTCAGGGGCTGCCGCAGTTGCAGCTTTAACCGCCGCGCGGGCGGCTGCCGCAGCTTCTGCCTTGGGCGCGTCTTCCTGCAAAGACGACGAGGCCAACAAGGCCGCGCCTTTGTCGGTGCAGGAGGTCAACACCCAGCCGCCGTCAAGGGCTGTCATCATAATGTCAGACCCGGCTTCGTCGGTAGGGCCGGAACCGACCCAATGGCAGAAGCACGTATTACACAGGCCGCTGCACGTTTGGGTGATAACCGTCAGGCTGTCACGGCGCTTGGCGTAATAGGGATCGGCAAAAGGCCCGTGCAGATAAGGATTATCCAGCACCACAAAACCACGCGCGTCACAGGGGCGACCGCCCAGCAGCACGGTGGGCACACTTTCGGGGCTATCGTCTAAGCTGAGGGTCACATGGTCGAGATTTTCAGGATCTTTCGCACGTTTATAGGTCATAAGCGTTTCACAAGGGGGCAGCACGGCCCGCTTGGGTGAGCTGGTAGCCCTTTCAAGCACACAGTCCACGCCCTCGGCATAGGGGGCAAAAACCACGGCGCGGCCTTGACGCACGGGCACGAGCACCCGAGCCGCCGCAGAGGTCTGTTGCGCCGCCGCGCATTCGGTCAAAAAGCGGGACAGATCGCCCGTGGGAAGAAAGCGGGAAGTTCTCATTTCCAGTCCCTCTCATGAATATTCTTTTCAACCACTTCATAGCCCAACAAAGGCGGGGTGGCCCCGGCTTGCATCCCGGCCTTATAGCCGTCAAAGAGCATGCTCACAACGCGCCCCAAATGCTGACGCAAAGCCAAAATGGGAATACCCACAGGGCAAGCCCGCTGGCATTCGCCACAGCCGGTGCAGCGCCCTGCCAAGTGCATGGCGTGGATGGTTTGAAAAAAGAGTTTTTCGGTCACAGAATCGTCTTGGGTTAGCCAATGGGGATCGCGGCTTTCCGCCACACAAAAATCGCGGCATACACACATGGGGCAGGCGTTACGGCAGGCATAACAGCGTATGCAGCGTTCCATATGCCCGCGCCAAAAAGCCATGCGTTCGGGCAAAGAAAGCCCTTCCAGCAAGGCCAGTTCCGCCGGCAGGGCGGCGGGGGTCGTGCTCACCGGAGGGGGCGTACCCAAACGCACGTCGGCCAAGGGGGCGGCAGGGGTAGCGCAAACCTTACATTTACTTTGGGTATATTCCTGCATATTGAAGGCATGGGCTACACCATCGGCGGTAATGGTCACGGTGGTGGCGTCATAGTTTACGCTGTCAATGTGGGCATAGTCGCCCAAAGCTTCATCCACACGGGCCATGTCCAGCGTGCCTTCACAGGGCAGGGAAAACACGGTGACATCTTCACGCACCAGCAAGTTTTCTTGCAAGAGTTCTACCACTGAGCGTCCGTCACAGCCCTTCACCACCACACCCACTTTTTTGCCCTTGTATGAAGGCAAATAGTTGGCAAGGTTATGCACGTTCAGCGGGCCCCACGTCAGGGCGTCCACATCTTCTGGACTGTGCATAAAATGCGGGGTGGCGTGGGCAGCGTCAAAGCCTTGCTTCCAGCCGATCACGCAGTCCAGTTCGGGCAATTTAGCCTTGATCTGGGCTTTAAGTTCGTCCAGCTGGGCGCTCTGCCCCGTGCCAAAGGGACGCAGCCCTTCAAGCACATTGTCGGCCATGCGTAGCAGGCTTCCGGCATCTTCAAACTGCGGCGCGGGGCCGAGCTTGTGGATGCGGTCGGTAAAGGTGGTCACCACGTCTTTCCAGCGCTGGCCTTCAGAGGCGGATACCCACGTGTATTCAAAACGGTTGCCGTCAATGCCAAGAATAGGCAGAAAATGCTTGAGCACCTCCAGACGACGGCGCGCGTAATAGTTCCCACTGCTGTAGTGACAATCACGGGGGTGACACCCCGACACCAGTACCCCGTCGGCCCCGTTGAGCAGGGCCTTGACGATGAACAGGGGGTCAATACGCCCAGAACAAGGCACACGAATAATGCGTAAGTCCGTGGGCTGCCCGGCACGGGCCACACCCGCGGTATCAGCCCCTCCGTAGGAGCACCAATTGCAGAGAAAGCCTACTATTCTCAGTTCTTTGCCTTTCAACGTCGGCATAGCGCGTTGACCTCCGCAAGTATTTGATTATCGGTAGCATGGGATATCTGAATGGCCCCTTGCGGGCACGTTGCCGTGCATATACCGCAGCCCTGACAGACAGTTTCAATCACATGGGCCTTGATTTCGCCGCGCACAGCCTGTTCTTCCACCGCGCCAAAGGGGCAGGTACGCATACACTTGCCACAGCCCACGCAACGGCGGATGTCCACCCGCGCGATCTGCGGATCACTCTGCAAAGTGTCCTTGGCAAAAAGAGACAACACCTTGGCAGCCGCTGCCGAGCCTTGGGCCACGGCGGCGGGGATGTCCTTAGGCCCTTGGCACACCCCAGCCAAGTACACCCCAGCGGTATTGGTTTCTACGGGTTTGAGTTTGGGGTGGCTTTCCATGAAAAAGCCGTAATTATCGTAGGAAATACGCAATTTTTCGGCCAATGCCGCTGCGCCCTTGGCCCCTTCAATACCCACAGCCAGCACCACAAGATCCGCAGCCACTTCCACTTGCTGCCCCAGCAGGGTATCCACCCCGCGCACAAGGTATTGGCCCTTGCCGTCGGGGACAACCGTGGACACGCGCCCACGGATATATTCCACGCCGTATTCTTCCTGCGCGCGGCGGGTGAATTCGTCGTACAATTTTCCTGCAGCGCGGATATCCATATAAAAGACATAGGATTGAGAGTCTGGCACATGATCCTTCATGAGCACGGCCTGCTTGGCGGTGTACATGCAGCAAAAGCCCGAACAATACGGACGCCCGATGGAGCGGTCACGCGATCCCACGCATTGAATGAACACCACTTTTTTAGGCTCTTTGCCGTCTGAGGGGCGCTTAATGTGCCCTTGCGTAGGGCCGGACGCGGACAACAGGCGTTCAAATTGCAAACCGGTGATAACATCAGGATAGCGCCCGCCACCGTATTCGCCATAGACTGTCCAATCCATCAGCTCATAGCCGGTGGCCCCGACGATAGCGCCCACTTCCTCAGTGACTATTTCGTCCTGCATTTCGTAATTAATGGCCCCAGTGGGGCAAATTTTAGCGCACACACCGCACTTACCCTTAATAAACTGGCGGCAATGGGCGGCATTAATAACAGCCCTTTTGGGAATGGCCTGCGGAAAAGCAATGGTGATAGCTGTCGTCGGGCCCATAAATTCGTTAAAAGCGTCAGGACTTTTTTTGCTGGGGCATTTTTCCGTGCAGGCCCCGCAGCCCGTACACTTGCTCCAATCCACATAGGTGGTTTTTTTACGGATTTTTACGCTAAAATTGCCCACATAGCCGGAAATATCTTCAATTTCCGCATGGGCATACAGGGTAATATTCTCGTGCTGGGACACGTCCACCATCTTGGGGCCAAGAATACAGGCCGAACAGTCCACGGTGGGGAAGGTTTTGTCCAATTTTGCCATTTTCCCGCCGATGGTGGCCTCGCGTTCCACCATAACCACGGGAATGCCGCCATCAGCGCAGTCCAGTGCGGCCTGAATGCCCGCTACCCCGCCGCCAATGACCAGCACACGCTTATTGACCGCAAAAGACTGGGCCAGCAGCGGGCTGTTGTGACGTAATTTTGCCACTGCCATGGCGACAAGCTCGGCGGCCTTGTTGGTGTTGGCCTGCATGTCCTTGCCAATCCACGAAACGTGCTCGCGAATATTTGCCATTTCAAACATATAGCGGTTCAGGCCCGCGCGTTCCACCGTGCGGCGGAAGGTAGGCTCGTGCATACGTGGGGTACACGAGGCCACCACCACGCCGTCCAGCTTGTGTTCTTTAATGGCGGCTTCAATGGCGGCCTGTCCAGGCTCGGCACAGGCGTACATGATGTCCACCGCGTGAACCACGTCCATATATTGCCGGGCGGTGGCGGCAACTTCGGCACAGTCTACCGTACCCGCGATATTACTGCCGCAGTGACAGATAAATACACCTATCCTCATGACTTGACCTCCACGGATGCCGCCGCACTACGCGCCTGCGCCCATTTTTGCAGCAGGGGTTCAGGGCTGGCACACAGCTTTTCAAAACCAAGCTCTGCCGGAGTATACCCAAAGGCAAGGCCCATGGCTTGCGTAAAATACAGTACCGGCATGGCAAAATGGGCATCCAAAGCCCTGGCAGCCTGCTTCTGGCGCAAGTCAAGGTTCATCTGGCACAAGGGGCAGGCCACAATAAGGGCATCGGCCCCCATGTCCTGCGCCATTTGCAAAATACGTCCCGAAAGTTTCGCCGTCATGGGGCGGTCGGGAATGCCAAATGAAGCCCCGCAACAATCCGTTTTGAGCGGAAAGTCCAGCACCGTGGCCCCGCAAGCTTCCAAGATGGATTCCATCATGGTGGGATTTTCCGGGTCGCCAAAATTCATGATCTCAGCGGGGCGACTCATCAGACAGCCGTAATACGGCGCCAATTTTAGACCCGTGAGCTTCATGCCGGAACGGCGCGCAATGCCATCGGCCCCGTACTGTTCCCACAACACCTGCATCAGCGATGTGGCTTCGGGATAGGTGCTCACGCTCGGCTCGTCCAGCAATTCGTCCACAGATTGGCGAAAAGCCGGCTCTTCCATGCGGTGAGCCGCATGGCGCAGATTGGACAAACAGGAGGGGCAGGTGGTGAGCAATTTTCCCGCGCCCGCCTTAGCGGCAAGGTCGAGATTACGCACACACAAGGCGGCGGACAATTGAGTGTCCATGGCGTGGGCAGGGGTAGAGCCGCAACAGTTCCAGCCCGCCACTTCTTCCAATTGCAGCCCCAGAGCACGGCACACGGCTTGGGTAGATTTTTCGTAATCCGCAGAGGTTCCCGTGGAGGAACAACCGGGATAATAGGCATATGATATCATATATTCCTCATGGTGTTACTGGGCACAAAATACGGAGAAACACAAGCGGCGTGACCTTAGGCCTGCTTGGCTACGCGTTTTTTATAACGCTCCATAATGCGGCCCACGGCTTCAACAGCCCCGGGTTCGTGAATGCCATGGGGCAGGATGCCCAGCTTGCGTTTGAGTAAAGCTTGCGGCGCTAAGTCCACATCCGTGAACACTCGGCCCGAACGCATCATGTACAGCACCATCACCCCCAGCTCGTAGGTACGCCCACACAGGCGAACCGTGTCTAGGAAAGACTGCCAAAATTTGTTCACTTTGGGGACAGTCACATAGCCTTCGCGGCGGGCCATGTGCCGCAACACTTCCATCACCGCCGCTACATCAATATCATTGGGGCAACGCTGCGAACACGTAGAGCACGAAAGGCACATCCACAGTGATTTGGATGACAGCACCTTTTCTTTTAATCCCAATTGCAAAGCCCGCATAATTTGGTGGGCCTGCAAGTCATAGGCAAAGCCCGCAAGGCACCCTGCCGTACAATTTCCGCACTGATAACAGGCTTTAAGGTTCTGCCCGCTGCGCTCAGCCACTTCGTCGATAAAAGCATTTTGCCGTGCCCGGCTAAGTTCCAAGGCTTCCATGGTAGCTCACTGGGTTAGAGACGTAAAAAAATATACTTTATATTCCTGAGTGTAACGTAATGAATACTGAAAGCACTAGCACACGTTCTACCGTGCGTCCAGTCTGAATGCCCCCAAACCCCGCGCGCCGAGGCAAAACTTTTAAAAAGAAAAGCAGCAGTGTTCGGCATTAGCAGTGTCGTCCCAGTGGATAAGCTCACTACCAACGCCCAAGGCCGCCCAACGCGGACGCAAGGCCTGCCTGTGCCCCCAAAAAAAGCCCTGACAACTCCGGGGCACACTAACACCACGCACCCGCCGCCCCTGTAAGGCCCTTTCCGCCGCCCGCACCAGCGCAAGCCCCTGTACCATGGAACCCAGCGCGGGATGCTGCGGCCCGTCCAAAATTTGCGGCAACAAACTTTTTTCTGGCGCTAAACCCATACGGATTACGGGGACAGATTTTTCCAGAGCCAGCGCGTAGCCCTGCGCCAAAAAGTCTATGGTTGTCTCCAATTCCCACGGGCTATAGGTTCCCATCTGCCACATTTCAGCTAATTTTGTGCCAGAAATCACAAGACAGGGATAGAAACGCAAAAAATCCGCGCCACTTGCCAAGGCTGTAGTAACATCATTCATAAAAATATGTGGTTGAACGCCGGGCATGCCCGGCAACAATTGTACCCCCACCTGCAAACCCGCTTCACGCACCCACTGGCACGCCCGGCGCGCGCACAGTCCGTCATAGCCCCTATGCGCCTGCTCCAAGGCCCCCGTATCAAAACTCTGCACCCCCAATTCCACGGTGGTAAAAGCGCCCGCACGCAAGGTTTGGAGCAGTGCAGGGTTTACCGCATCCGGGCGGGTAGAACAACGCGCCGCCACCACCGCCCCCTTGCGGCGATACTCCCCCACCACATCAATACATTCTTGCACGACCTCTGTCGGCATGCAGGTAAAGGTGCCGCCAAAAAAACCCAATTCCACGGGCGGAGCCTGCCGAGCTATGCGCTCGTCCAATTGCTGGCGGAGCCGCTGTAAAAGAACTGCGGCAGGCACGTCCGCAATGCCCGTCTGGGCATGTTGGGCACAAAAAATACATTTTTGTGTGCAGCCTAAAAAAGGCAAAAAAATCGGCACAATTGTACGGGGATACTGTATTTTACTCCGTACTGGAACCTGTGTGCACATACGATGCCCTTGTTCGGAATTATGATCCGCGCTTAATCGCCGTTTTACCACTGTCATTACGTCCCCCCCCAAAGCCCGTAAATATCATATGCTACAATTTTAAATTATTTATTTATACCTATATATCAACATAATAACAAAATATTATTGGATAATTTTTAGTTTATAGCAGCGTGTACGCGAATTTTTTCCCTACAAACTGCAACAAATCCAAAATTCTCCCAAGAAATTTCTTGCCCAATAGGGCCAATATGCGTACATTATCCAAACCAATAGCACTGCGATTTGACAAAGGATAATTGCTAGGCTTGCACGAAAGAGGAAAGTGCGCAACTCTGGCGGTTGTAGTCACAACTGTAATTTTATTTTCGACTAAGGGGTGTGCGTTCCCAACCGTCTATAAAAAAAATTTACAGTGCAGGCAAACACTTGTAGGCATCATGCCTCCTTCTTTTTGCAATTTTAGTGTAGGTAATTTAATCCCCGCTATTTTTTTGTTCGGAGGAAAACATGAGCAAGACGCTGACGAAGGCCGAAATAGTAGAGGCCATTTACGAAAAAACAGATAAAAACCGTGTGGATGTCAAAAATATTGTCGAGAGTCTTCTTGACATTATGAAACAATCCATCAAAAAAGACCACGCACTGTTGGTAAGTGGTTTTGGAAAATTTGAATCCTACGATAAAAAGGCCCGCAAAGGCCGTAATCCCCAGACAGATGCCTCCATCACCTTGCCCCCCCGCAAAGTGGTGGTCTTTCGTTTGTCCCGCAAGTTCCGTGCGGAACTGAACGGCGAATAAGCACTACAAAACCTTGCTGTACAACCCCAAAACTTGCTGAGGTAGGTTTTGGGGCTTTTTTTATGAATTTTTTCTCCATATCCCGCATTTTTAGACTGTCTTTTTTTGTTTTTTTAGACTAAGCTCGCGTATCCTGAGCACCTGCCCCACGTTTTGAGGAGTCGTGTATGCTGTTTACGTCCTATGAATTTTTGTTACTCTTTCTCCCCCTATTTCTCTGTTGCTGGTGGATCATCAGCCTGAGCGCACGCGCCTACCTCCCCTTGCTGCTCTTGGGGGCTTCGGCGGTCTTTTACTCCCTGTGGGGCTTAGGCTTCTTGGTCTTACTGGTGGCGATGATCTCTCTTAACTACGTCTTTGGACTGGTAATCCAGAGTATGCCCGACGATGCCCCGCCGCACAACAGCCCGGACAAGGCCCCCACCCCGCGCACCACATTCTGGACGCGGAAAAAAATTCTTGTGGCGGCCCTCCTGTGTAACCTTGCCCCGCTCTGTTATTTTAAATATTCTACATTTATTCTTAATAATATAAACATATTATTAGGAAGCAACCTCCACAGTGGCGTTACCGCGCTGCCTTTGGGCATTTCCTTTTACACCTTCATCCAAATTGCTTGGCTGATCACCGTGTACCGCAGACAGATACGGACGGAAGGTTTTACCCAATACGCGCTCTTTTCTTCGTGTTTCCCCTATGTGATTTCCGGCCCTATTGTCCGTTACAGTCAGGTAGGCCCGCAATTCGCCGCTCTGGACGGCATTAAGGCCGCCAATGTTGCCCCCGCACTGAGCCTCTTTGTGATGGGTTTAGGAAAAAAAGTGCTGCTGGCCGATTCGCTGGCGGTTTACGCCAACAGCATTTTCAACGCCGCCGAAAAAGGCTTTCCCCTTACCGGAGCCGAAGCTTGGGCGGGTTCATTAGCCTATACTTTCCAGCTCTATTTTGACTTTTCCGGCTACACCGACATGGCCTTGGGGATTGCCCTGCTCCTCGGCATCCGCCTGCCCGACAATTTTGATTCACCCTATAAGTCCACGGGAGTTGTAGACTTTTGGCGGCGCTGGCACATCACCCTCAGCTCATGGCTGCGCGACTTTTTGTATATTCCCCTCGGGGGCAGCCGCGTCGGCAAATTAAAGCAATACCGCAATTTATTTTTGACGATGTTGCTGGGGGGGGTATGGCACGGCGCGGGCTGGCCCTTTGTGGTGTGGGGCGCGGCCCACGGGGCCATGCTGACCATAAACCACTTTTTCAAAAGCTGGGCGGCTGCCCACCTGCACCCGCGCGTGCTGGACAATCCCTTCACCCGCGTGGGCAGTATTTTCTGCACCTTCGTGTGCATCAACGCCGCCTGGGTGGTCTTCAGGGCCGACAGCATACACGGGGCCAGCCGCATCTACGAACAAATGCTGCATATTTTTAATGAATCTGGCGGCTTGTGGAGCAACCTGTTTGCCAACCACTATATCCAAGACCTGCAATGTCCGCTGCTTTTAGCACTGTGCGCGCTGATCACATGGTGCCTGCCCAACAGCCGCGAAATTCTGTTCGGCAAGTCGGCCCGACAGGGCGGGGGCAGGGCTTGGCTCAGCTGGACACCTTCTAGGTTTTGGGCTTGGGGGCTGGCGGTGTTAAGCCTTGCGTCGTTGATTATGCTGTCCCGTAAGTCCGTTTTTCTCTATTTTCAATTTTGATGAGTACACTATGAATAATAGCGCCTATATTACCTGTTTTTTCAAAATGGTATTGACCCTGCTTGTTGTTTGTACGCTTACCCTCGTCCCCTACAGTGTATGGTGGCTGGCAAAAAGTGGCGATGTGGCTTTAGACGCCGCTACCAGCAAGCAAGCCACGGGCGAATTCGCTTTGGCGGGTTTCGGCATTGCACAAGACTTTGTGGAATACAAATTGGCCTTGTATCGCAAGGTGCACCCCACCATTGCCGTGGTGGGATCCTCACGGGTGATGCAAGTTCGCGGCAAATACTTCAGCAAAAAATTTCTGAATATCGGTGGCACGGCAGGCAATTTGTCCATTCTGCGTAGCACGCTTGACGCCATGGTGCGCGAACACAAACCCGAAGTTATACTCTTAGGCCTTGATTTCTGGTGGTTCACCCCCAAATGGGAAGCCAAGCCCGAGGCCATTGTCCCACCTTCGTCCGGCTCCTATGTATGGAGCTTTGAAGCCCTGAAAAAACCCTACGAATGGCTCTTGACCGGAAAAATCACCCCCCGCACCTTTTTCGCGCCCCTGCTGGGTGAGTTTCAGGACAATCGCTACGGCATTATGGCCCAACGCGGCAGCGACGGTTTTGGCACCGACGGTTCGTGGTACTATACCTCACAGGTCACCGGCACAGAAAAACCCTTCGACTTCCAGTTTGGTGACACCCGCAAGGAAGTGAGCTACGGCATCAAAGCTTTTGCGCCTGCCCCTGAACTCAGCCAAGGGCATCTGGACGTATTTGCCGAAATCTATTGCTCCTTGCGGGCACGGGGCATTCAGGTCTATGTCTTCATTCCCCCGCTTTCACCGCTGATTCTGGCTGAAATGCGCCAGCGCGAAGCCCAGTATCCCCAGCTTTTTGGCCTGCGTGAGGCCTTGGAGCAACGCGGCATTGCCGTGATGGACTTCACAGATGCCCGCATGGTGGGTTCGTCCGACTGCGAATTTGTGGACGGTTTTCACGGCGGGCAAGTGACCTACGCCCGCATGCTGCGCGAAATGACCGACCGCAACCACGCCTTAGTGGCCTATATGGATGTACAAAAGCTGGACAGTGACATCATGGCCTACAAAGGCCACGCCTTTGTGCCTGACCCGCTCGTGACCTCCGTGCCGGAGATTGACTTCATGCGTTTTAACTGCCCGAAAAGGCCTTAGAGCATTTTGCTGTTGAAAATAGCTCAATGCTCTGGCGACAAGAACCGTCGCCCACCCTTAGGCGTAGGCGAAATTTACTTTCGCCGTAAAGCGCCGGAAGGAGCGTCTGGAATCAAAAATGCTTTAGAAAATCGCACTCCGCATCCGCTTGAAATGAAAGCCCAGAGTGCCTATAGTGCCGCTATGAATATTTGTACGATTTTTTTTCATTCTCGCCCCAGCTCTTACGGATGGGGCCTATTCCTCGTGTGTACCCTATGTGCCCTGTTGACCTGCGCCCCAGCTCAGGCTGCCAACAAGAAAAAAGCCGCCACAAACGCTACGGCAAAGACAGAGGCTCCGCTCCAAAATGCCCAGAGCGAAGCCGCCGCAGCCTATGCCCAAGGCGAATATACAAAAGCCCACGAATTGTGGCAACAATTGGCCGATAAAGGTGACCCCAAGGCCATGAACAATCTTGGGGTAGTGTACGACAAAGGCCAGGGTGTCACGCAAGACCCCGCGCTGGCGGTTTTCTGGTTTTTACGTTCCGCCAAAGCCGGACACGCGGCGGGCATGAGTAATCTTGGGCGCTTGCTGGAGCAAGGCCGTGGTGTGCCCAAAGACCTGACTCAGGCGGCCTCGTGGTTTCGACAAGCTGCGGACAAAGGCTTAGCAGAAGCCCAGTATAATCTTGCTGTTATGTACGAAAACGGGCAAGGCTTGGACAAAAATGACCGCGAAGCTGCGGCGTGGTATAGCCGCGCTGCCGCACAAAATCAGGTGGATGCCCAATCGCGCTTGGGCCAGATGTACCGTGACGGGCGCGGGGTAAAGCAAAACGCCACCCGTGCCGTGCTCCTGCTCTACGGCGCGTCGATGGAAGGTAAACGCGAAGCCATTGAGGCCCTTGAAGGTATGGCAAGCGACCCCCAGTTTAAAAGTAAGGCCGCGCCAACGCAACAGCCTTCAGCCGTATTGTTTGGCCTGCCGCTCGAACAGACCAGCCGCACGGCCCTGCGCGAGGTGCTACGCTCCTCCAAAGTGCCCGTAGTGCGGGAGGAAGACGGCTATATTTGCGACGTGTACAATGTACGCACGGTTATCCCCGGGGCCTCGGAAATGGCGGCGTGTTATGGCCCCGGCCCGAGTCAGCCGCTGGGTTTTGTCAAAATAGACTATCCGGCCCCCACTAAAGGGCAAGCCGAAAAAATTTCGAACAGCCTCAAAACCATGTTGGTCGAACGTTTTGGGCCGCCTTCTGCCGCCGAAGGGCAAGGTTCAACCCTCTGGAATCTGGGAAAAGTTATTGTTGCTACCCAGTATAGCTCCACCACCAAGGAAATAGGGCTTATGTATATGGTGCCGCAGGTCTATCACCTTACCCGGCAACAATAATACGCCACGTCTTTTCCCCCTTTTGCGGACTAAGCTCGCACTCACTCCAGCGGCTTTAGCGCTGGACTACCGCGATATTCTCTGGTAATCCTTATACATCGTAAATATGTTTGCTCTTTTGTGTATTTGTAAGGAATTTTTATGGCTAACGATCTTGCCACCCGACTTAAAGGTAAACAATACGAGCAGGCCATTGTAGATTACCTGCACAACCGGGGGCATTTTTTGTGCGCCACGGACGACTCACAATTTGCCACGCTGCTACGCACGACTTTACTCAAACAATTGGGACAGGGGCCGGATTCCTTAACGAGCACCTCGGATCCTGACCAAATTTTACGCTTTATTCGTGATATCTCTGCCCGCAAGGCCATGCCCTTGGTTCTGCTAGAACGCTCCATGGCAGGTCGGGACATGGGATTTATGGTTCGGCAGATCAAAAATGCCTTCACCGAATTACGCATTATTATACTCACCGGCGAAACAGAACGCCAGCGCCTGGTGCTGCTGCACGAAATCGGGGCAGACAATTTTATTACTAAACCCATTTCTATTGACGGACTTATCGAAAAAATTGCCTTTACTATCAAACCACAGGGCAAACTTGGTCAATTGATCGACTTGGCCCGTTCGATGATTACGCAAAACAATCCCCAACAAGCGCTAAAAATTTGTAAGCAAATTTTGGAACTTAAAGCGAATTCTGCGGCAGGCTTTTTGGTTATCGGCGATGCCTTTAAAGCCCTCGGCAAACTGGATCGCGCCCGTGAGGCCTACGAAGAAGCCAGCAACAATTCAGAAATGTATCTGGAACCACTGCGGAAATTGGCAGAATTGTACGAAGAATTGCACGATATTCCTAAGCGTCTCTATTATCTTGAACGCCTTGACCAACTTTCCCCCCTCAATGTGGAGCGCAAGGTGGACATGGGCGAAATTCACCTGATCCTCGGGAATGATGAAGCGGCAGGCAAGCTTTTTGACTCGGCCGTAACACTTGCCACCAAGGAGGCTGTCAGCTATATTGGGGAAGTTGCGTCCCGTGTTGCCGCCATTTATGCTGAAAAAGATCCCGCCCAGTCCGAAAAGTTTTTGCGCCGCGCCCTAGAAGCCAAAGGGCAGTATCTCAGCAAGGACGACATCGCCACCTTTAACCGTTTGGGCATTCTGCTCCGCAATCAGGGCAAATGGCGTGAGGCCTTAGTCGAATACCAAAAGGCGATCAGAATAATCCCCGATGATGAAAACTTGTATTACAATATGGGTATGGCCTGTGCCGAAGGCCGCGAATTCCGCGAAGCCCATGTGTATATGCTTAAAGCGCTGGCTATCAATGCAAATTTCCCCCGTTCCGCAGTAACCATCGCCTATAATATTGGTTTAGTATTCTATCAGGCAGGCGGTAAGGAAAAAGCTCGTGAATGCCTGACTATCGCCCTTGAACTGAATCCGCAGTACGAACCGGCTCGCAAAGCTCTGGCCCACTTGCACTGACCGTGAGCCGGCTGAAGCCGCAAACACACGACGGCACCCACCGCCCTACAAGGAGTATCCCTTGTCACATTTCGCAGTTCAAAAAACTTTGGCTGAAATTAATCAGCGCATCCGTAGCGGTAAAGCCGTGGTTCTCAACGCCGCCGAAATGACCGACATGGTACGCAAGGTGGGCAAGGAAGAAGCCGCACGTCAGGTGGATGTTGTGACCACCGGCACCTTTTCGCCCATGTGCTCCTCGGGGCTGCTGTTCAATACGGGGCAACCTTCACCGCCCAAGATAAAAACCTCCCGCGTGTGGCTCAACGATGTTCCCGCCTATGCGGGCCTTGCCGCCGTGGACGCCTATCTGGGCGCAACGGAGCCTCGCATCGGTGACCCCGGCAACGATCCCCACCCTGGGGCCTTTGCCTATGGCGGTGGGCACGTGATCGAAGACCTCGTGGCGGGCAAAAGCGTAGAACTTCGGGCCGAAGCCTACGGCACGGACTGCTATCCCCGCCGAACCATGCACAGCACCATCACGCTGGCGGATCTGCCCTATGCGGAACTCTTAAACCCCCGCAATTGCTATCAAAACTACAATGCCGCCACCAATCTGACCAGCCGTATTATTTATACCTATATGGGGCCCTTGCGCCCCAATATGCGGAATATCAATTACGCAACCTCCGGCAAATTGTCCCCCCTGCTGAATGATCCTCTGTTCCGCACCATCGGCATGGGAACACGCATTTTTCTGGGCGGTGGCATAGGCTATGTGGTCGGGGCCGGAACCCAGCATGTGCCCAATCCCCCGCGCACCGAGCGCGGCCTACCGCTGGAAGGTTCGGGCACGCTCATGCTTAAGGGCAATCTTAAAAAAATGCGCCCCCGCTACCTGCGCGGCCTTTCCGTCATCGGCTACGGCTGTTCCCTTTCGGTGGGCGTAGGCATTCCCATTCCCATCCTTAATGAAGAAATGGCTTGGTTCACCGGGGTTGATGACAGTGATATCCTGATGCCCGTCAAAGATTACGGGCACGATTATCCCCACGGCGTGAATCGTGTGCTCGCCCACCTGCCCTTTGACGCATTACGCAGTGGTGAGGTGGAGTTGATGGGCAAAAAAGTTGAAACCGCCCCCTTGACCAGCTATGCCCTTTCGTTAGAAATTGCTGATGAACTAAAGGCTTGGATTCAAAAGGGTGATTTTTTGCTCACAGAACCGGTGGAGCTGCTGCCCCATGAGTAAAGCACGAGGCTAACATACTTTTTTGCGCGTCTGCTCATAGGGGGAAACGTCCATGGCTTCTCACGGGTCTGCCAATACGGCGCTTTCTATGCTTGTCTTGTGCATTGTTTCTGTCACTGTGCTCATCATGTCCTATGGCGTGTGGCAGGATTGGCAATTGGTCAAGCATGAACAGCTGACCAAAACACTGCATCTTGCTAAACTGTGTGCAGAACGCCAGAAAACTTTCACCAAAATTACCGAAATATTACTACGTACACTGGTTAATGTACCGGTCATTGTACAGGGAAATCCGGATAAAATTTCCGCCTTTCTCAAAAAATTGGACGTGCAGCAACCCGACTTTGCGGGTTTTGCCCTGTTCCGCCCTAACGGCAGCGCCGTGGTGACCACGCTGAACGGTGAGGCCATCTCCGCGCCCCCGCCCGCCATTATCCGCCAGCGCCAATACTTCACCTTGGCGATGGAAAAACGCGACTTTAGTGTTGGGGAGTATTTGCCCGCGCCGAGTGCCCCGCATGTGCCCACCTTAGCTATGTCTATGCCCGTCGAAGATAGCAACGGCAAAATTTCCGCCGTCATTTTAGCAGCCCTAGATTTTCGTCGTTACGACACCCTGATCAGCAGTATTTTCGGCACAACGCCGAACAGCGTCCAAATTTTTGACCGTAAGCGTGTGCTCATGTATGCCTATCACGCCGAAACCACAGAACTACTGGGGGCCCACGTGCAAAGCCCCCCCCTTATAGCGCTGATGAACACTCCCGAGCCGGTGCAGGCCCTTGAATTTGCCCCACCTGACGGCAACGCGGCAATGGTCGCCATGGTCAAGCTGTACACCGAAGGGGCCACTGACCCGTACATGTATATTTATGTGCAGGTGCCCATGCCCACGCCGTGGGATTTCATCACCACCCGCTATCTTCTGGAACTCAGCGCTATGTGCGCCGCCCTGCTGCTCGGTCTGTGTGCAGCCTACGCCTGTGGGCGCGTGTATTTTAGCGACGGGCTGAAAAAGCTGGCACTGGTGGCCCAAAGCGCCCAGTCGGGCAATTATGCGGTGCGTATCGGCGCTGTCAGTGGGTGCCAAGAAATTCACGTCCTTGCCGAAAGCTTTGATGATATGCTCAACGCGCTTGAAGAAAATACCGCCCTGCTGCAGCATCAACGTGCCTGTCTGGATTTTGCGCTGGACGGTGGGCAGATGGGCACTTGGGAATGGGATCCGGCATTCAATGTTTGCAGCCTAGACGCGCGCGGCCTGCATCTTTTGGGTTACACTCCGCAGGCCTTCACCAATACTGATGTACGCACACTCATCCACCCTGACGACAAAAAACTCTCCCAAACCAACATGAAATTGCATATTGAAGGCGCGCTGCCCTTTTACCACACTGAATTACGGCTGAAGCACCACGAGGGCCATTGGATGTGGGCCTCACTGCAAGGGCGTTTGGGAACCTCTCAGCCTCTGTCCAGCCCCCCCCGCGTGTTCGGCATTCTTAGGGATATTAGCCAGCGTAAACGCATTGACGAGCTGGAGCAGGAAAAAGCGGAATATTATCGCCGTTTGTCCAATACTGACGTGCTGACCGGGCTGAACAACCGCCGCCATTTCATGGAGCAAGCCCAACTTGCCATGCACCAAGCCAGCCGTTACGGGCACACCGTGGCGGTGGTTATTGCCGATATCGATCACTTTAAACAGGTGAACGACAAATATGGGCATGCAACAGGGGACGCGCTCCTCAAAAGTTTTGGGGAACGACTCCTCAAATTTATGCGCCAAACGGACATCGTGGGCCGTTATGGCGGCGAAGAATTTATTTTTCTGCTGCCCCAGACAAGTCTGAGCGAATCCGTCAACACCATAGAAAAATTACGTCATGAAATAGAAACGCTGCCTGTAGAAAGTGCCGGACAGGCCATTGCCTTCACCGTAAGTTTTGGCCTATGCGCTTGCGCCCCCACCCCCTTTACGGAACAGGGACAACAGCGCGACATGCAGGGGCTGCTTGAAGAGCTTCTCAAATGCGCGGATGTTTGCCTATACCAAGCCAAAAAAGAGGGCCGCAACCGCGTGGTGCATGACACCAATCTCTTTAATCCCGACTCTCTCGGCACCGAACAACACTAAGCCCCGATCAAATGTCAATACATGTACATAAATGCCGGACTACGCGCCGCGCTGCTGAGGTCGATGTCCAACACGGTTTCCAAAATTTCTTTCCACAGGGCGCTCTCCTTGGGCTGTTCGAGCAAAACTTGTGAAGACGCAAGCCCCGTAGCTTTGGACAAAGCTTCAAGAGCCACGTCCTGCCCCCCCACAGCATTGACCAACCCCAAGGCCAGAGCCTCACGCCCCGTAAAAATACGCCCGTCCGCCATAGCTTCCACATTTGCCAACGGCATGTTCCGACTTTTTGCCACCAATTCTACAAATTGGCGGTGCATATCCTGCAAAACCCCTTGCAAATAGGTGCGGTCTTGGGCGCTCATGACTTTGAAGGGGGAACCGGCATCTTTAAAGCGCCCCGTAGTCAGGGTTTCCTGCCCCACACCAAGCTTTGCCATTAAACCCTGCACTTGGGGGATGTCCATCTTCACCCCTATGGAGCCTGTCACGGCCGAAGGGTTTGCCACCACCATAGGTGCTGCAAGGGCCACCATCAGCCCGCCAGAAGCCGCCACAGAGCCCATATAGGCCACTACAGGTTTTTTGGTCTGCAGGCGGGCAATGGCTTCGTGCAATTCTTGCGAAGCTGCCGCCCCGCCTCCGGGGGAATCAACCCGTAACAGCACCCCTTTGACACTGTCGTCACGGTACAGGCGGTCAATCCACTTGAGAATGGGTCTGTTTTGTAAAATCACCCCTTCCACCCGCAGCATCGCCAAACGGTCAGAGGCGGGCAACGAATCTTCCCCACCAAAAAGCGCCCCGCCCGCCCCCAACACAGCCAAAACCAAGAGCGGAAGCCCCAGCCAAAACAGCACAGGGTGCCGCTTACGAAAAGGTTTCGGCATGAGGCTTTGTACCATAGGGCACGAGAACTGCTGCCACGGACAAGCCGGGGAATTTTCACACTTGTTCGGTCTAGCCAAAGGTGCCGACGTTTTTTCTTGCTCACACATAGTCTTCACATCCCGATAAAAGTAAAAAAGGTGAGGGGAATAGCCCTCACCTTGTCCTCATAAGAGGCTAAGCCCCTTACGGAGAGAGTCTGAGGGGGGAACTGCCCCCCCCAGTATCCCCATTATTCTTGGTTATTTTCAGCGTCTTCAGCCATTTTTTGCTTCAGCAAATCGCCGAGATTCTGCCCAGCTTCTGTGGAGCCGGTGCGGAATTCTTTGGGCTTCTTGCGTTCTTCTTCTTCTTTAAGCTGCTTGATGGAGAGACCCAAACGACGTTCTTCCGCGCTGACGTGGATAACTTTGGCTTGGATTTCTTCATTTTCTTTGTAAATTTCCGCAGGGCTCTTGATCTTTTTGTTGGACAGTTCGGAAACGTGTACCAGCCCTTCAATGCCTTCTTCCACTTCTACAAACAGGCCAAAGTCCGTGATATTGGTGACAATACCCTTGACCGTGCAGCCCACAGGATACGTGGTAGGCACATGCCCCCACGGATCGTCCACCAGCTGCTTGATGCCGAGGGTGAACTTTTCGCTTTCCTGATCCACGGTGATAACTTTGGCTTGCACCACATCACCGACTTTGAAAAGCTCGTTGGGATGACGAATTTTCTTGGTCCATGAAATGTCGGACACATGAATAAGACCGTCAATACCGTCTTCAATACCGATGAACATGCCGAATTCGGTGATATTTTTGATAACGCCTTCAAGGACAGTCCCTTCGGGGTACTTTTCGGCCACAAGTTCCCAAGGATTGGGTTTCACTTGTTTCATGCCCAAGGAGATACGCTTTTTGTCGCCGTCAACGCCGAGGATAATGACTTCCACTTCGTCGCCCACGCGAACCATCTGGGAAGGATGACGCAATTTGCGGGTCCACGACATTTCAGAAATGTGCACCAGCCCTTCGACACCAGATTCTAGTTCCACAAAAGCGCCGTAGTCCACAAGGTTGGTCACCTTGCCTTGACTTTTGGCACCTTCTGGGAAGCGGGCGGTGATGTCTTGCCACGGATCGGGCACAAGCTGCTTGAGACCCAAGGAAACCTTGTGGTTTTCCTTGTCAAAGGACAGAACCTTCAATTCAAGGTCTTGGCCCATGGTGATCATTTCCTTGGGGTGACGGATGCGCTTCCACGACATATCGGTGATATGCAGCAGGCCGTCCAAACCACCAAGATCAACAAACACGCCGTATTCGGTGATATTTTTTGCTTTACCGCTAACAATCTGGCCTTCTTCAAGAGTGCGTAGCAAATCCTGACGCTTAGAATCGCGTTCTTCTTCCAGCAACACGCGGCGCGACACGATGACGTTGCTGCGGCGGCGGTTGATTTTGAGCACGCGGAATTCGTATTCCTGATTAACCAGTGCGTCCATGTCGGGCACGGGGCGCAAGTCCACATGAGAGCCGGGCAAAAATGCTTCTACTCCACCGATATCAACAGTATAGCCGCCCTTGATGCGGCGAACGATGTGGCCTTTGATGACGCTGCTTTTTTCTTGAACGTCTTCCAACTGATCAAAAAGTTGCATGCGCTTGGCTTTTTCGAACGAAAGGGTGATAGTGCCTTCCATTTCGTTTTTACGAACCACAAACACATCGACTCTGTCCCCAACTTTCACGACCATATTACCCGCAGGATCGCGGAATTCGTGCGCGGGAATTTGGCCTTCCGATTTAAAGCTTACGTCAACAAGCACATTGTCATCGTCCACGCGAACAATTTCGCCTTTAACAATGGACCCTTCTTCAAGGTCGCCAAAATCTGTGCTGAGGTAATCTTCAAGGGCGCTTTCAAAGCTGATTTCGGCATCGTGCCCGGTTTCCAAGTTTGACATAGTTTCCAAAGCCTCCAAACAATATTTTCCCTATACGGGATGGAGGTACGTAGCAGAATAATCCGCCAAACACAAGCTTGCGGAGCCCATTAATTGTGGATTTCACGCGAAAAAAAGGGGGCGACATGCTTTCACCCCCCCTGTCCTGAGCCTTGAAAGACCCGCTAAATTGCGTGCCAAGAAGAATAAAACTTTATAATTTCATACTACTACATGCCAGTAATATACGCAGCCAAGTCAAGAATTTGCTGCGGGCTCATGGGCTTAAGTACATTTTGCATTTCAATGGCCTTGGGATTGGTAAAGCTGCCGTTTTGGATGGCGGTCATCTTGGAAACCAGCTGCCCCTCCGGCTGACCGGCAATGCCTTTACCCATCAAGGTGTGGCATGGCACACAGCCTTCATACAGCGCCGCGCCGTCCGCAGGATTCCCCTGCATTTGGGCGTAGGTCACACTGGCAAAAACCAGCATCATCACCGGCAAAGCCACCAGCATAGCACGTTTTATACACATATTCATTTGCAATTCCTCCAAATAGGTAGACCAAAAATGGCTTGCGGGGGAACATCCCTCCCACAGCCAATACATAGCCACAGGTGCGGGCTTGGCAATACCTTTTTTGATATTTGCAAATATTTTTTCTGAAAAGAAAACTTTTATTTAGGAGGCTCGTCCGCTTTATGACTTCTTTTTTTTGTTTTTTCCACAAAATCCTCGGCCTGCCCACGCAATTCACCGGCTTTGCCCTTGGCCTGCTCCATGAAGGCCCCGGCTTTTTCGCGGGCATGATCAACAAATTCCCCCGCCCTGTCCTTGGCGCTGACGGCGGCCTCGCCGACTTTATGGATCACTTCCACGGTATAATTTTCGTCCTGATCATTGGTGCCCTCTTTAATTTTGCGGGCTTCTTCTTCACGCAGCATGCGCCGCAGCACCTTACCCACCAATGTTTTGGGCAATTCTTCACGCAATTCAAAAAACTTTGGCACCTTGTAGTTAGCAAGCTTTTCGCGGCAATGGGCCACCAATTCTTGCACCGTCAGGGTTTCCCCGGGTTTGGGCACCACATAGGCCTTCAGGGTTTCCCCCCGCGAACGGTGAGGAACCCCCACCGCCACGGCTTCAGCCACTTTAGGATGCTCGTACAGCACTTCATCAATTTCACGCGGGTAAACATTATACCCGCCCACGATAGCCATATCTTTTTTGCGATCCACAATAAAATAATAGCCGTCTTCATCCCGGTAGGCGATATCGCCCGTATACAACCACCCATTACGCAAGGTATTGGCTGTTTCCTCAGGTTTATGCCAATAGCCCACCATCACCTGCGGGCCACGGGCGATAAGTTCCCCGATTTCGTTATCGCCCATAATTTTTTCGCCGCTTTCTAGGTCTACAATACGGGCTTCGGTGGCGGGCAGGGGCACCCCCACCGAGCCGGTCTTTTGGGTAGCGTAAATGGGATTGGCGAGCAGACAGGGCGAGGCCTCGGTCAGCCCGAATCCTTCTGTCACGTTGGCTCCGGTCAATTTCTGAAATTTGTGCAAGGCCTCCACCGGAAAGGGAGAGGAACCGGAAATACACAATTCAATACAGGTGAGATCAAATTTGGCAATATCTTTTTGCTGAATAAGGGAAATATACACCGAAGGCGCGCCCACAAAAAAGTTAGGGCGATATTTTTTGATAGTCCGCAATAAATCGCCGGGAGTGTAGCGGGGCACGGGAATGCTAGAGCCGGCATACAGGCAGGGCATCAGGATATTACCCGCCAAACCAAAAACATGAAAAAAGGGCATGATGGACAAAAACACAAATTTTTTCGTGTCCGCATTGCCGCCCACGATATATTGCAAAATTTGCATCTGCGCCGAAAGATTTTGGTGAGTCAACATGGCGGCCTTGGCAAAGCCCGTGGTGCCGCCGGTATATTGCAACAGCGCCAAAGCACTTTTGGGGTCGTCAATCCGAGCGTTGTAGCGTTCCCGAGTGGTGAACATGTCCTTCCAACTGACAAATTTTTTGCCGTCGTGGGGCACGAGGGGCAAGTTCCCCTCACGCCGAGCTTTCCAAGGCTGAAGCCAGCTCAGCGGAAAAGCCAGCCCGTCCGCAATGCGGGTAATCACGCACAAAGACAGATCAAGGCGATCCATCAAAGGGGCTAATTTAGGCCACAACAGATCAAGGGTAACCAACACCTTGGCTTGGGAATCCGCAAAATGGTGGGTCATTTACTTTTCCATATACAAAGGATTGGTCATCACCGCCACGGCTCCGGCCTTGAGTACCCCCCAAAAAGCAATAATGGTTTGGGGAATGTTGGGCAGCATCAGGGCCACCCGATCCCCCTCACTGACACCGCGCAAACGCAAGGCTGCCGCAAAAGTTTCGGACGCATCCTTCAAAGCTGAATACGTTAATTTATAATTTTGAAACTCAATCGCGATCCGCTGCCCGTGCTTTTCTGCGGCAAAATCCAGAAATTCCGTCAGGGATTTTTCCACAAAGCGGATTTCTGGTAAGGCGCGACCCTCAAAATGCTGCCACCACGCGGGTCGCCCCGCTGCGTCAAGAGTCGCCGTGTTAGAAGTACCCGCACAAGACGCAGGGGTGACATCCGCCTTGTCCGCACAGGCGGCAGCAGCGTGAGTTGCAGAAATATCTGGCATAGCGTAGCACCTATAAAGGCTAATATTATTGAAAAACTTCGTGGCAGCATATGCTGTCGTCAAGGGCTTGTCCACACACATTGCGGGGCCCAGCCTGCAAACCCACAGCAAAAAAATTAGGTCAAGGCGTTCAAATCATAGTCGTGTGTTTCCACAATGTCGGCATCCACCAGCGCGCCAGGGCGCACACCTGGGCCAGAGATATAGGTCAGGCCGTCAATTTCTGGGGCCTGAAACCACGCTCGGCCCACATGCAGGCCAGGCCATTCGGGGTGGGGAGCGTCCACCAAAATAGACAAGCGCTGCCCGTCAAATTGCGCCAAAAATGCCGCACTGATATCAGCCTGCTGTTCCATGATGCTGTCACGGCGCCATTCCTTGACCGCATCTTCCACCTGATCGGGCATATCGGCGGCGGGGGTGCCTTCCTCGGCGCGATAGGCAAAAACGCCCAAATGGGCAAAGCACATGTCGTCCACAAAGGCTTGCAGGGCAGCAAAGTGCTGTTCTGTTTCCCCAGGAAAACCCACAATCAGGCTGGTACGCAACGCGGCTTCGGGCAAAACTTCACGGATGCGGTTTAATACCACACGCGGGTCGCGCGCAAAGGGCCGCCCCATCCGCGAAAGAATGGCGTCATGGGCATGTTGCACCGGCACGTCAAAATAGGGCAGCATACTTGGGCCGGCTTGGCGCATAAAATGCAGCAATTCAGTAGTAATCCCCGCAGGATAGAGATAGAGCAGGCGCAAACGCGCGAGACCGCGCAGGGGCAATATTTGTTCCAACAGGCTGACCAAATTTTGCGCCTTGCCGCCGCGCGTGGGCAAATCCTCCCCCCACGCAGTAACATCTTGAGCCACCAGCACCAGTTCCTTGACCCCAGCGTCCAACAATTGCTGGGCTTCGGGCACCAACACTTCGGCGGGCGTGGAGCGGTGCCGCCCCCGAATGGACGGAATAGTACAGAACGAGCAGGCATGGCGGCAGCCGTCGCTGATTTTCAGCCACGCATAGGACGGCCCGGTGGACAACAAACGCCCCGGCACCGCCGCACCAAGCCCCAGCGCACGGCAAAGCAAAGACGGCCACTGGGCCAGATTGTCGTTGGGAAGCCACAGGTCCACTTCTGGTAATTCCGCCGCCAGCTCAGGAACGCCGTAGCGGCCCACCATGCAGCCAGCCACCACCAGCAGGGGGCGACGTTTCAGACTTTCCCTATGCCGCACGGCATCCATAATGGTACGCACGGATTCTTCGACGGCGGGTTGGATAAACCCGCAGGTATTAATCAATACCACTTGGGCATGCCCGAGCTTGTCCACGGGCCGCACCGCCAGCCCCAATGAGCCGAGCAAATGTTCCGTATCTACGCGGTTTTTAGGGCAACCAAGGCTGACAGAATAGACTTTAAGCATGTATAATCCTCGAGGGGCGGAGCAACACCCAGGTAAGCTCGTGTTTGTTGCAAGAAAGATGTAGCAGGCGCGAATGGGGCACAGCGGCAAAGGCCCGCGCTGTCGCGTGGTCTGTTTCTGCCTGAAATTTCAGTGTACAGATAAAATTACGGCATTGCCCAAGCTCCAGCCACCGACCGACCAGAGCCAATAATTTGTCCGGGTAGCAGATCATATCCGAAAAAAACCAGTCCACCGCTCCCGCGTGGCGCGGATCAAAACCAAAACCGCTGCCCAAGCAGTGATTGACCTGTGGCATAGCCGCTACCCGCAAGTCCAGTGGCGCTTTATCCACACTAAACACCCGCGCGCCCAAATTCGCCAGTACCCACGACCAGCCGCCGGGCGACGAGCCCATGTCAAGGCACAATTCGTGCGGCTGCGGTTGTACGCCCAACACCGTGAACACTTCCCACAATTTCAGATAGGCCCGCCCCGGCGGGTCGCACTTGTTTTCCACAAAGCGCACTTCCCCGTCCACAAAGGGTGATGAAGTACACGCGGCAGCGAGCATACGATCCGGATCCCACAATGTCCACGCGCCCAAGGGCGCGCAGGGTGCGGGCTGTCCAAAAATGTGGGGTTTAGCGCTAACCTTGGGCAATTGCGCCTGAATCAGCGCCGCACGGCGGTGGTGGGCTGTGGAATGTAGCTGCCAATTGCGCTGTAGGCCTTTTAATTGCCGCGCGGCGTCGTTGATGGAGCTGATGGGCAGCCATTGCGGATCTGCCCATATATTTTGCGCCCAGGCGGCGGGCTCAGCCGCACCCTCTGCAAGAACGCATCGACCGCGCACCTCAATTACCCGCGAACCAAGCTCAAACACGAGCTGTTCCACAAATTTAGGGGCCGCAATATAGACAGTGTGCATGGGGAATCCTTCGTAAAAAGCGCTTATTCGGGATGGCATTCTTTCAGGTATGTGCTTTGCCCGCAAGGGGATTTGACATAGCTTATAAATTATATAAAATCATATTTTAGCACTGTGCCTCTTAATATTATGTATACTCGCCTACTCTTGAGCCACACACTCTTTTTACAGAAAAAAACTTGACATTGTTACGAATATCACTAGAATTATTTAAATAAAATATAGTTTATAATTATAAGGGGTTATGTGTCCATGACCAAAAGGATTGCCCTATTTCCTGAATACACGCCACAAGCGCACATAACCACCTGTTCAACAACAACTCCCCTCACGGCTTCCCCTTCGCTCTTTACACAACTCTATGAAAATTTAGCGGGAAGCGGTCAGGGAATATGGGCTTGGAAACCTTTGGCAAAGGTTCTGCACTTCAACAAAACCTACATGCAAATGCTGGGCTACGATGCAGACGTATTTACCTCCCACATTAGTACCTTTGAAAACCTGCTGCACCCAGAAGATAAAGAGGATATTCTCAGCGCGCAATATAAAGTCGTAACTTCTGCCGCACTGGGTGAAAGCTTTGAAAGCCGCTTTCGTTTGCGGATGAAAAACGGACAATACCGCTGGGTCATTGGCAAAGGCTTTGTCGTACACCGTGATGAACAGGCACAAGCCACGCTGGTGGTGGGCATTCACATTGATTCGCTTGCGGTAGGCTCCAGTTTAAAACAGCACCTCACGGCGCACGACCGCATGCATTTTGCCCTTGAAGCTGCCAACGACGGCCTGTGGGACTGGGACGCACAGACCAACAGCGTGTACTATAGCCCCCGTTACCTAGAAATGCTCGGGTATACCCCCAAAAATTTCTTGCCCGTCCTGGAATCATGGACCAGCCGCGTCCATCCTGAGGATCTGGCACACACGGTGGAAATGCAAATGCTTATCGCAGCCTCCCCCGCGTATGGTGATGTTTTCGAGTGTATCTACCGTTTTTTGACCGCTGATGGCACCTACAGATGGATCTTGGGCCGGGGCAAGGTTACGCGCCGCGATGAACAGGGCCGGGCCTCACGCATTGTCGGCCTGCACACAGACATTACAGAATTGCGTACTACCCAAGAAGCACTGGCAAAAATTGTAAACGTTGACCGGCTAACCCAATTATACAGCCGTTTTTATTTTGAAAGGGAAATGGGGAAATTGCGCCCAGCCCAGCACCCCATCAGCCTTATTTATGGCGATGTGGACTGTCTGAAGCTGGTTAATGACCACATCGGGCATCAGGCGGGTGATGCCCTGCTCGCCACGGCAGGTCAATTAGTGCGTGCCACCATCCGCAGTACCGACGTTGCCGCACGTCTTGGCGGCGACGAATTTATTATTTTGCTGCCCCGCTGCCCTGAAGACGATGCCCGCAAGGTGCTGAACAAAATACTCACCAAGCTCAACGAATATAATGCCCTCTCCGACAGCATTCCCGTATTTATTTCAATGGGCCTTGTCAGTGCCGAGCAGGAAACCCCGCAGCATACGCTGATAGCCCGTGCGGATAAAATGATGATGGCCGACAAAGCACGCCACCGGACAGAGCACCGCACCGCCATGAAAAAGTGGCTGGAAAATACCCTGCACACCAGCATTGACGCAACTGACTTGCGCCTTTAGAGTTCATTTTGCTTCCTACGCACAGACACATAAAGTTTTCCCATAGGAGCAACACTTTTTTTCAGCGTGTATACTCACGGGGTATTTATGCTTAAAAATTCCAATCCCTTCCCCAAGTGCTCACCGCTTGAGGCATTATTTAACGATGTTCGCAGTTCAACAACGTCAAGCTTTAGTGGCTCCAACACTATTTTTACTAAAATCTACAATGATCTCTTCAAGGCGGGGCACGGTATCTGGTTATGGGAACCCGCCACCGGAGCACTCCACTTCAATAAGGCCTACACGGATATGCTCGGCTATGAGGAGCAGGCTTTCCCCTACAATATCAGCACGTGGGAAAATCTGATCCACCCCAAAGACCGGGAAAATATCATCTCCGCGCAACGCGATGTACTGAAGTCTTCGGCCTTGGGTGACTCTTTTGAAAGCCGCTATCGGCTACGGATGAAAAACGGGCATTACCGCTGGGTTATCGGCAAAGGCTATGTCATCCACCGTGACGCTCAGGATCAAGCCGTCATCGTGGCGGGCATTCATGTTGACTTGCCGGCGATGGATAGCCAGCTGAAACAACATATTATTCAGCACGACCGCATGCTCTTTGCCCTAGAAGCCGCTAACGACGGCTTGTGGGATTGGGATTCGCAAGGCAAAGGTGTGTATTACAGCCCCCGTTACATTGAAATGCTCGGCTATACCCCCGCAAACTTTCCCCCCGTCTTTGAATCTTGGGCCAGTCGGGTACATCCTGACGATCTGGCAAGCACCGTAGAAATGCAATTGCTCATCGCCTCTTCGCCCACCTATGGCGATATTTTTGAATGCACCTACCGCTTTTTGGCTGCCGATGGTTCGTACAAGTGGATATTGGGGCGGGGTAAAGTCACCCGCCGTGATGACAGCGGCAGGGCCGCGCGCATTGTGGGCCTGCATACGGATATCACCGAACTCCGCAATACCCAAGAAGCCCTCGCCCAAATGGTGAATACCGACCCCCTAACCCACCTGTCCAGCCGTTTCTACTTTGAAGGCGAAATGGCAAAATTACGCCCCTCACACCATCCTATCAGCCTTATTTACTGCGATATTGACTGCCTAAAGCTGGTCAATGATCACATCGGGCATTGCGCGGGCGACGCACTTCTGGTGACGGCGGGTCAATTTATCCGCAGCGCCATTCGCAGTACCGATATTGCCGCGCGCCTCGGCGGCGACGAATTTGTTATTCTGCTCACACGCTGCCCCGAACAGGCCGCCCGCAAGGTGCTGGAAAACCTGCGTAGAGCTTTGAACAATTACAATAAAACCTCAAATATTATGCCCATATTCATATCTATGGGGCTGGTCAGCACTGACGAAAACGTCCCCCAGCACAAATTAGTGGCTCAGGCAGACAAAATTATGATGGTCGACAAAGCTCTCCACCACCCCGCACACCTGATAGCCATGAAAACATGGATTGAAAACAAGCTGCATACCTGTATAGACGAGACAGATATGCGCCTGTAAACCCGAAACTTTGGGGGAATTACAGGCGCACGGTACTTTCGCTTTATACTTTGACCACCCGCACATCACCACGGGCTTCGTTCGCTTTTTTGCGGAAACTGTGCCGCCATTCCGGCCCTTCTAGCAGTGAGGCCAGCCATTCCGCACTGTGCAACACAGGGCGTTTGTCTTGTAATGCCAAGAAAATACGCCCAATACCGACCTTGCACGAAGGGCAGCCCACCACCACAGGCCCTGTATAGTCCGCTGTGGCTTCTTGCAAACGCAAACTTTTACGCTCGCGCAACACGTTATAAATTTGCGGCGAGGTCATGGCACCCATGCCCGATTCTCCGCAACAACCGGGGGAAACCGTAACATTGGCCCCACTAAAGTCGCTCAGTGCCTGCGTGAGCAAGGCCTGCCCCTTAATTTTGTGTACCCCTGCCCATTCGGCGTGGCACGAGCCGTGGTACAGAATATTCTGCCCGTCCAGCGCGTGGATGGCCTCCAGATGCGGTAAGGCCAATTGGAGCACGTCCTGTTGGATCAGCGGCCCCGTATCGGACACCAGCGAGGGCAATTCCATGCGTTCCAGCCCCTCACGGCACGAGCCGCAGGCCGTCACCACATGCCCCAAGGAATACCCCGCCGCGCGTACTTCACGGATAAGGCCCGAAAGATACACCCGCGCTTGTTCACGATTACGCTCAAACGCCGTGTCCATGCCCGCAGAAAGCAGCGGATAGCCGCAGCACACATGGTGACGGGGCACGGCCACGGCATAGCCTGCCTTGAGCAGCAGCATTATGGAAGCCATGCCGATGCGGTCATAAAACAGCGCCCCCCCGCAGCCAGGAAAATATAATACCGCTGGGGGCGCGGCGTTTTCGCCTTCCGCTTCAGGGCTGAAGGGGGCAAAAAAAGCCCCGCGATTCAACTTTAAAGATTCATACAGATTGGTATAGCCAATCTTCGGCCCTTTACCGGAAAAGAGCGGACTTTGCAGACGTTTTTTCCACATCTCCGGCACAAAACCCAAAAAATTATTCTGAACTTTCTGCCCCAATGAAGCCATTTTCGCGGCCTTGGGTACACGCACTGTGGGCTCCTGTGCGAGCCAGCCGAGCACCTGTTTTTTGAAGGGATGCCCCCCCGCGCCTTCATGGTCAAGCACGGCGCGCAAGGTCAAGGCCACATCGGCCGAAGGAATTTTGATAGGACAATTGGCGGTGCAGCGCCCACAGCCCGTACAATGTTCCACCATGGTTCGCAATTGCGCCAGCAGGCCCGTATCCATGCGCCCAGTATTCACTTGCGAATAATACAGGGCTTCCAAAAGCATACCCAGCACCATGTTTTTATTGCGCGGGTGATATTGCAGTGAACGCTCTGGATAGGTCATGGAACAGACCATTTTGCACTTGCCACAGCGGGTACAGCCCTGAATGGACGACAGCAAGCCGATAAGTTCTTCCTTACCGGGCAAGCCGCTTTCACGGATGTCGCCGATCAGACGGTTGAAAGAAAAGGTGAAGGGCCGCACGGGCAATTCTTTGTGCACCAGTTTGGCCGGGTTCATAATGTCACGGGGGTCTACGCGCTCTTTAAATTCGCGCAGGGCATCCATCTTTTCTTTACTCAAAAAACCTATTTTGGTGATGCCAATACCGTGTTCGCCCGAGACTTCGCCGCCCATTTCTTGGGTCTGCGCCATCACGCGGGCCGCCACACGCTCGGCTTCTTCCATCATGTCATGGTCGTTCGAGTTCACGGGGATATTCACATGGCAATTGCCGTCGCCCGCATGCATATGGCTGGCAACAATAATACGGCTTGCCAGCATATATTCACGGATACGCAAAATTTTGCGCTCCAGATGTGGATATTTGCTCATCAATGCGTTCAAAAAAAGTACCGAGCGCATGTCCAGTTCTTCGTCCGAAAATTCTTGCGCCGAAACGCCTCCCTGCGTCGCCTTGGACGCAAAAGAGAACTCGCGGTTAAACTCCTTGTCTTCCATGGGAAAACCAGGCAAACGCCCCACCGCTTGCAGCGCATGCCGAAAAGCCGTGGCCGAACATTCCAAATTCAGTTGCTCCAAAAAGAGCGCAAAATCGGGAATGCTGTCCATGGGAATTACCACGTCTTCATTAATCTTAAATCCCGAAGTCCGGCGGGCGATGGCCGAAAGCTTGTGGCGGTCTTCCCAAAACAGTTCCGCCTCTTTCGCGTCTTTGGCAACGTGCACATCCACATTTTCCTGTTCTTCCACCACTTCCACAATTTCTTGGACGCATTTTTCCAGCAGAAAAGGCTCATCCCCGTCCACTTGCAGGACAATCACCGAAATGGGATCACCATCATATTTATCTGATTTACTTTTATATTCAATAGCTTGAACATATTTTGCGTTAAATTCTTCCAAGGCGGACAAGCGCGCGTAGTCGCCTTCCTCGCGGATGCGATTCCGCAAAGCCACCAGCTGACGGATAACCACCGCCGCCGTGTGCATGGAGCGCCCAAAAAATTCCAGCACCAGCACCCGTGAATGCAAAGGCTTGGGATGCAGTACAAAACAGGCCTCAGTGATAATGCCGTCCACGCCTTCTTTCTGCATCCCGGGCAGACCACCCAAAGCCTTGTTGGTCACGTCCTTGCCGAGACCCGGCAGGCGGATTTCATCACCGCGCAATTGCACCACGTTACGCACCCCGCCGCTCACGTCTTTAACAACGTAGGTGGCGGTTTCGTCGGGCATAATCTTGTGGCGAGGATGATTTTCCCGCTCCACGGTGATAATTTCCCCTGTGGGCGTAACCATGCGCCACCACAAAAGATTATCTAGGGTAGTTCCGTATTCAAAGGCACAGGGGCCGCCGGCGTTTTCCGCCACGTTGCCGCCAATGCTTGAAGCCTGTTTGGAGGCAGGGTCTACAGAAAAAAACGCCCCCGCCTTGTCCGCCGCTTTGATAGCATCTTGGGTAATCACCCCAGCCTGACAGGTGAGGCTCATCGTTTCCAGATCAATGGCACTGATGCGGGTCAAGCGGGTTAGGCTGACAATCAGTGTGCGCTTGCGCGCGGGCACCGCGCCCCCCGTCATGCCGGAACCGCCACCCCGGGGGATAAGAGCAAATTTTTTATCATTCGCCAATTTGACCAACAGAGCTACCTGTTCGGTCGTGTCTGGCTCCACCACCAGCAAGGGTAATTCCATGCGTAGGTCTGTGGCGTCAGTGGCGTTTTCCACCAAAGCGCTGGACTGCGTTAAAATACATTCTTCGGGCAAAATATCGTGCAGGGCCTCAATAAGTTCCTTACGAAAATCTTGCTCCGCCGCATGCGCTGACCAGAACATCGTGATGCCCTCGCCAATGGACGTGGCATAATGATGGGCAAGGGACAAGGATTCCGCGTTAAAACGCGCCTCAACACTGTGCTGCACGGTGTTTGCGTCGATGAAAGGATTATAGGCAACCAGAAACAGCTCTTCAGCAATTTCAATGGCAAGATGACGGACAGATTCGGGCCATTCCTCAAAGTCGCTGCCATTAATACGAAGAATTCTGTTGACAACATCATCGGGAGAAATGGAAATATGCGGGCCTTTGTGGGGCATAGCTGCACCCTCTATGGTGTTTTGTGTTTATTTAATAAGAAACGGTGTAAACGAGTAGTATATGGATATATCCCCACATTGGCAAGACTTGTATGCCGGATTATCTTGAAAATCTGCGGTGGCATGCAAATTTTTAGCGCAGCGGCAAACGCTGTTGCCTCTGTGTCATGCCGAGTTTTGCGGCTGAATATAAAACTTTTCTGGGG
>JAVVPD010000016.1:0-21477 GCA_036655975.1 Desulfovibrionaceae bacterium
CACTATTGCCTGTAGCATTGCCTTTCTCTGCGTATGCGCCCAGAATATGGCCCTGTACAGTGCCGCCGCTAACCCGCACCACATTGCCCGAGGCATTGTTTTGGGCATGACCGCCATACACATTGCCCGTCAGCGTGCCGCCGCTGACCAAGACATGGTTGGCAGAAGCATCGGCCTTAGATTCGCCACCGCGAATGCTCTTGGCCTTACCGCCTGTCATCACCACGCTGTTTTTATTGCTATTTCCTGTCCCATTTGTAAAGCCGCCAATAACAGATTCCGTAACCTCTCCGCCAGTCATATATATGCTATTGTTCAGGGCATCACCGCCCATTTCTGTATAGCCGCCCAATGCTGAAGTGCTGACTGTTCCGCCCTGCACTTGGCCTCTGTTGCCTTCGGCATTGCCCAGCTTGCTATAGCCAGCCATAAAAGATTCTGTTGTGGCAGTGTCTTTGACGGTAAGTGTATTGCCTGTGGCCAATCCAAACCACGAATAGCCGCCATAGGCTCGCTTTGCTTCTGCTGTGCCTTGCAAAGTCAGGCTGTTGCCCTGAGCTATGCCAGCAATATTGTTTTCGGAAGCCACATATCCGCCATACACATTGCCACCCCGATTCCCCTTTTGGGTGACCTTGGTATCGTTCAGTACAAGGCTGTTGTTCACTGCATTTCCGTCACCTCCCACAGCCGCACCATATATGTCACGCGTGATTTCTGCGACATTAGAGATGCTGACGCGATTGCCTATGGCGTCGCCAGTGCCATACACATGTGCACCATACACAGCACCATCCACAGCGCCACCTGAAATGGTAATACTATTGTCAGTGGCGTTTCCGCTGCCGCCTTTAACGTAGCCTCCTGTTATGCCATAATCTGCCAAGCCGCCCGACATGGTGATGGTGTTGTGGGAGGCATCACCCGCATAAGAATATCCGCCATAAATGTTGTTAGTTATATTACCAGTCGTCATGGTTATAGTATTGTTAAGGGCACTTCCCGTGCTTGTGCCGCCAGCATAACCTCCAATA
Source organism: Desulfovibrionaceae bacterium (assembly GCA_036655975.1). Lineage (GTDB taxonomy): Bacteria > Desulfobacterota > Desulfovibrionia > Desulfovibrionales > Desulfovibrionaceae > CASQEL01. The sequence goes on from JAVVPD010000016.1 coordinate 1,035, forward strand.
ATATAACGGCTATCATCTGTGTTGATATGTATATTCGCGCCGCTCACATTTTGAGAATCATGTATGTTGTATTGCCCAGAGCCGACAAAGGCGTCTTCGTCGTCCCAAAACCCTACGGTCACTTTCTGCTCTGTGCCGCCCGTATTTACAGCCAAGGCAGGGGTAGCAGCTAAGAGGAGCGCAAGGGCTAATGCAAATTCATAGTACAGAGTGTTGTGAAGCTTGTGCTTCGCGCGCGCGTAAGGATAGGCAGGTTGGGGGGAGAAAAAACTAGACCGTAGCTGAGCTAAGAGAGAGAGAGAGAGAGAGAGAGAGAGAGAGAGAGAGAGAGAAGCAATATTTGCGCCAATGTCACAAATACCCAGCAGTTTCTGACGGATATTTCGTGTTTCTACCAACATGATACCTCCCAGTAAAATAAAAAATTTATATATTTTATACTAAAAATTGACAGGCCCAAGTAGACATAATAGGCCTACGTTGTCAAGCTCAAAATAGTCTGAGGACGGAGATGTATACATTTTTATTTTGTAATATTATGCAATAAATACAGCAATGCCTTATATCAACACCTGTTGTGGATTTTGTTTATCGATTGGTATTTCTCAGCCCAAAAAACAAAAAAAGCGTCCTCTTGGAGTTTGAACTCCAAGAGGACGCTTTAATCCAAGAGCAGTTGTGCTGCTATATTCAGATATATGTGTTCTATGGCGGAGGGGGAGAGATTCGAACTCCCGGAAGGCTCACACCTTCAACGGTTTTCAAGACCGCCGCGTTAAACCGCTCTGCCACCCCTCCGTGCGGAGTTGAGTATGCCCACTAACAGGAAAAAGTACAAGAAACTTCCTGCGGGCACAACAAAAGAGTGTGCCAGATGCTTTCAAAAGGCCAAACTTTGTTGTGATAAATGCCCGTGCTCGGTGGGTGCCTGCCCCTGTGATACTTAGATTTTCAGCGAATCTTTCAGCAATTTGCCGGGGGTAAACTTAGCAACCTTGCTGGCGGGAATGGAGATTTCGTTGCCGGTGCGAGGGTTACGGCCCTTACGCGCGGCGCGTTCAACAACTTTAAAGCTCCCGAAACCGGTAAATGTTACGGATTCACCAGCAACCAAAGCTTCGCGCAAGGAAGAGACAACAGCGTCAAGAGCACTTTCTGCCAAAGCTTTGGTAGGAAGCGCAGCTTTTGCGTGGATTTTTTCAACAAGTTCTGCTTTCGTCATGTTCGTCTCCGTGTAGGTTCTGGGGCTTTGCCCCGAGTTTGCGTACGTCACCATTCCTTAAGGGAAGGCTACTCAATATGTCAATTAAAAAAAGTATCTATTTTTTGTGAATTCAACTTTTTGCTGGAAGTAATTGTTTTTTTGTATAGTTTATTACGTGACAGGCTTGTTGAATTAATTGCAGGTCGGCCTGTGTGCCCATGTGCCCGAGACGAAAAACTTTTCCCGCCATAGGGCCAAAACTTCCTGCTACTACAAGGCCTTGCTGTCGCAAAGCTTCACGCCACGTGGGCCAGTCCAGCCCTTCAGGAATGCGGGCGGCGGTCACGGTGCTGGCAGACAGACTTTCCGGTGTATTCCATAAGGCAATACCCGCATCCGCCAAGCCTTTGTGGCAGGCTGCCGCCGCCTGTTCATGGCGGGAAAATACCGCGCCGAGCCCTTCGGCAAAAATGCGTTCGGTGGCGGCATGCAGGGCTGCAACGCCGTGCCAATAGGGGGTGTAAGGGCAGCGCCCGTCAGCCTGCACGCTTTGCCAAGGGCTGAGGGCGTCATAACCCTGATACTGTATGCGGCGCGCTATTTCCCACGCGGCGGGGCTAACACCCAAAATGCTCATGCTGGGCGGTGCGGAGAGGCATTTTTGTGAACCGCCGAGCAAGAGGTCCACGTGCCACGCGTCCATCTCCACGGGGGCCCCCCCAAGGCTGGCTACAGCGTCCACATACAGCAAAGGTACCTGATAGTGGCGTTTAATGGCTCCGATTTCCGCGATGGGATTAAAGGTGCCGGAAGGGGTTTCGCAGTGCACGGCGGTGATCATGTGCGGTTTGAAGTCCCGCACCACGTCGGCAATGCGGTCAAAGTCGTGGATGCTTTCGTCAAAGCCGTAGGAAATCCAACGCACCTCACAGCCCATGGAGGCCGCCATATGGCCAATGCCGTCGCCGAAAACGCCCGTTGCCAAGCTTAACACGCGCTGACCGGGCCGCAGGCAACTCTTTAAGCCCGACCATAAAGCCAGCATGCCTTCACCTGTCATGAGCACAACGTCATGCTGTGTGCCCATAATTTTGGCAAGATTGCGACCGGTGGTGTGATAAAGTTTTAGAAAATCCGTTTCAATTTGTCCTGAGCCGTAATCACGGGTCATGGCGGTCAGTATGTCGTCTGGCACGCTGACAGGGCCTGGAACCATGGGAAGAGCTGTGTATGGCATGGCTGTGTCCGTTATAAGTCTACAAGTTCAATGTGTTCACGCGCTATGGGGGCGCCGAAAAACAGGCTTCCGGTGCGCTGGAAGCGTTCCACATCGTCCGTGGTCAAAAAAACGCATTGGCCTGTCTGTTCCTCAAGACTTTGGGGAATCGCCCGGCGTATATGCATGCGCTGTAAGGCTTGAAAAACAGCTTCAGCCGTGGTGGTGGCGGAATCCACAAGGGTAATGCCCGGGCCTACTACCTTCTGCAAGGCTTCGCGCAGGGGGGGAAAGTGGGTGCAGCCCAGCAAGAGCGTGTCGGGGGCGGGCAGCGTGCCCGTATCCTTGCCCGTGAACAAGTCCGCCAGATAGCGTGCGGCAATGCCTTCCACGAGGGGCCCGCTGGTCCAGCCTTCTTCGGCGAGGGCTACAAACAGGGTACAGGGGCGCCCTGTCACCCGGATTTGTGCGTCACACTGCCGCATGGCGTGTTCATAGGCCTTGCCACGGATGCTAGCTTCGGTGGCAATAACCATCACATGCTTGCACCGCGAAGCCGCTACCGCCGCCGCTGCGCCAGGCTCAATAACCCCGATGACCGGCAAAGGTGCAAAGGTTTCTCGCAAGATGGGCAGGGCCGCTGAAGAAGCCGTGCCGCATGCGATAACCAGCATTTTTACGCCGCGCTCCACCAGCTTGGCCGTGGTTTGCAGGGAATAACGAATGATGGTGTCTTGGCTCTTGGTTCCGTAGGGAAGTCGCGCCGTATCACCCATGTACAAAAAATTTTCGTGGGGCAGGCGTTCTCGGATGGCCCGCAAGACGGTTAACCCGCCCACGCCGGAATCAAACACGCCGATGGGCAGGGCTGTATGCTTTGTCATCAATCCTCCAACAATTCATAGCGTGACGCCGTTACCGGCACCCGCAAAGTGCTCAACACTCGTTCTAACAAGATACCATTGCGGCTGGGATATTCGTGTCCGAAAGTCGCGCGGATTCCCATGCTGGCAAATTGCGCGGCTCTGTCCATAGCCAAGGGCACACTGTCCCCCTGTAGCAAGCAACCCGTGAGTACACTGGCAAACACATCACCCGTGCCGGGATAAAATACGGGAATATAAGGGCAGTCTACCTTCCAAAAGCGCTTTTGTCCCGCATGGTAGGCCACTACCGCCGTATCTGTAGCGCATTGGGCGACAGGGGCACTGGTGATAATTACCACCTCCGGCCCCATATCCGACAAGCGTTGCAGCCAGTCTTTGATTGTCGCAACGCTGCAGCGTGGCGTATAGCTTTCCCCCAGCAGCCAGCCCGCTTCGGAATAATTGGGCGTGATGCAGTCGGCATGGCTTACCAGCTCACGCATGGCGGTCACCATTTCGGGGGTCATGGTGGGGTCTAGGGTGCCGTTATCGCCCAACACGGGGTCTACCACCACCAGACCGTCTTGAGCCCGACAATAGCGGATGGTATCAATAACGACCTGCACCTGCGGCGCGGAGCCTAAAAAGCCTGAATAAATCGCGTCAAAGGTGAGGCCTAAGGCGCGCCAATGCGTCAAAAACTTACGCATTTCGTCCGTGAGGTCGAGAAAAGAAAAGTCTGTAAATTCCGTGGTGTGCGTCGAGAGCACCGCCGTGGGCATGGGGCACACCTGAATGCCCATAGTCGAAAGCACCGGAATAACCACTGTCAACGATGTGCGTCCGAAACCGGAAAGATCATGTATCGCCGCCACCTTTGGCACTGAAGAACGCATCATACAACACCTCGCTGCGCGCACTGCATCACAGTCATAGAGAAAAGGCAAGAGGTGAGTGCTTTAGCGAAAAAATTGCAGCGTGTACTGGAAGGAGGTGCCGATGAGGATGATGGCAAGAATGATTTTGATATACTTGGCGGGGACAAATTTTTGGCAACGCGCGCCGAGGTACATGCCGCACATGCCACCTATGCCGAGGAGCAGCCCTAAGGTCCAGTCCGGAGCTACGGAGAGTTGTGGATAATAGGGGGCAATGAGCATATAAAACAGCACCCCAGCCACAGAGGTGATGAAGGTGCCCATGAGCGCGGCTCCAGCCACAGTGTACACGGGCAGGCCAAAGAAGGACACAAAAAAAGGCGAAATAATAGCACCGCCGCCGATACCATATACACCGCCAACAATGCCCACAATAAAGGTGAGCAAGAAGACCCCGCGCACGGGAAAGGTAAATTGTTCGCCGTAGAATTCGTATTCGACCAAGCGGCTGTTCCAGCGCACAATGCGTACGCGGGGCAGGGCAGTGCCTTCGGTTTGGGCTTTGTGTTGGAAATTCTTAATCAAGTCTTGAAAGCGACTTTCTGCACTTTGAACGCCGCTCACCGGAGCTTTTGCGTACAGGTCGCGCACCATGCGCCCCCCGATATAGAGAAGCACCACTGCCGCAAACAGTTTAAAATTGGAGGCGTCAGGCAACCAGTTGACGCGGATCAACGCGCCGATGAATACGCCGGGCAAGGTGCCGATGATCACCACGCAGGTCAGGGGCCAGACCATGCGCCCTTCTTTTATAAAACGGTATACCCCGCTGGGGATGGCAACGACATTATAAAATTGATTAGTGGCGCTTACGGAGGGATTGGTATAGCCCAAAAAGGACATTTGAAAAGGCAGCAATAAAAAAGCCCCCGATACACCGCCCATGGAGGTTACAAAGGATACCACGAGCGCGACCAGCGGAGGGATTAAGGGGTGGCATTCAATGCCGGCGGTCGGGAAATACATACAGCGCACTCCTTCTAGGGACAAGACAGGCTGGGCCGTGGGGAAGGTGTTGCATCGTCTGTGTAAAAAACATTGTATACAAGAATGTTCTATATTTCACTAGCGAAAATATGCCAGCTCGTCAATATTTCTTTCCGCTCCCCCGTCCTGTACAATCTTCCCGCGTGTGCCGTATGGGGGCAGGGCTTACAGCAGATAAGGTCAATTTTTCCGCGTAGCTAAAAGGGGCTTGTGGGGCGTACAGGCTGAGGGTATAGTGCGCCTGAAATTTTATCAGAAGGACATATTATGCTCGCTATTCTGGATTATAAGGCTGGCAATCAGACCAGTGTGCGTCGGGCTTTGGAGCATTTGGGCATTCCGTGCACCATCACCGCAGATCCGGCCGTGGTGGCTTCGGCGGTGGGGCTTATTTTTCCCGGTGTGGGGGCGGCTGGGCAGGCCATGGAGCAATTGCGGCTTTCCGGCCTGGAAGAGGCCCTGCGCCGGGCGGTGCAGCTAGGCCAGCCCTTATTGGGTATTTGTCTTGGCTGTCAGATTTTGCTGGATCATAGCGAAGAAAACGATACCGCCGCGCTAGGATTGGTGCGGGGGACTTGTCGCCTGTTTGATAAATCCCTGTCCGATGTGGACGCTAGGCCCCTGCGTATTCCGCACATGGGTTGGAATACGCTTACGGTGCGCCGGCCCAGCCCCTTATTGCAGGGCATCGCCCCCCAAGCGTCGTTTTATTTTGTGCACAGTTATTATGTGGAGGTGCCGGAGGATTTGTGCATTGCCACTGCCCACTACGGTCAAGATTTTTGCGCCGTCTATGGGCGGGATAAGCTGTGGGCCGTACAATTTCACCCCGAAAAAAGTGGACAGCCCGGCTTGCAATTGCTGAAAAATTATTATGCCTATTGTCAAGGGGGCACCCATGCTGAGTAAACGTGTTATTCCCTGCCTTGACGTGCGCGCAGGGCGCCTGACCAAGGGCATAAAGTTTGAGGGTAATGTTGATATTGGCGACCCTGTGGCAACGGCGCGGCTTTATTATGAACAAGGTGCGGATGAAATTGTTTTTTATGACATTACCGCCTCCCATGAGGCGCGTGGTATCTTCTTGAACGTGGTTGAGCAGGTGGCCGCACAAATTTTTATCCCCTTTTCCGTGGGCGGGGGCATCAATACGGTGGATGATATGCGCGCCGTGCTTAAAGCGGGGGCGGAAAAAGTTTCGGTGAACTCAGGGGCGGTGAAAAATCCCCAAATTATCTCCCAAGGGGCCACCGCCTTTGGCTCACAGGCTATTGTGGTGGGTATGGATGTCAAACAAGTGCCCGTCAGCGCGAGTATTCCTTCAGGCTACGAAATCGTCATCCACGGCGGACGCAAGCACATGGCTTTGGACGCTCTGGCGTGGGCTGTGCGCTGCGAGCAGCTTGGCGCGGGCGAATTGTGCGTAAATTCCATCGACGCCGACGGCACCAAGGACGGCTATGAACTGTGCCTTACCCGGCGTATTGCCGATGCCGTCACCATTCCTGTTATCGCCTCCGGAGGGGCGGGTAATCCCGACCACATGTACGCGGCGGTAACACAAGGGGGGGCCTCTGCGGCGCTGATTGCCTCCATTGTTCATTACGGGCACTATACCATTGCCCAATGTAAACAGCGCATGGCGACACTCGGCGCTTGTGTCCGCACTGTGTAAACGGTGCGCCTTGCCGTAAGGGGCGCTTATCACCTTACAGAATACAAAACAGGCTTTCTCCGCTGGCATTTTGGCGGGGAAAGCCTGTTTTGTTGTAAAAATACGTGAGCGTGGGGAAAGGTTGCGCCTTCCCCCACACGGGATTTATTGTTCGAATTCGCTCATATCTGGGGCGGTATTGGGATTGGTAGCGCCCAAGTCTAGCGGATAGGCCGTAATCATGGATTGGCGCTGGCTCACGCCAAGGGCACCGGGGTGGGTGTTCAGGCCCACAATGAGGTCCAGCACGCCGTCGTTATTGAGGTCGGCGATGTCGATATCGGTGACAGAACCACGAATGCGGCGGGTTTTCCACTTCAGGCCCATGCCAACGCCGTCCCAGTACAGGGCGTGAACTTCACCTTGGGGGAAGAAGCGGTAGCGGTTGAAGAACTGCGATGCGGTGGAAATAGGTTTATTGACCAGCAGCACGTATTCGCCCTTGTGTTCAAGATCCACCGCAATAAGGCGCATGGGGGCGTAGTATTTGTCCGGCAATTGATAGCGGCTATCAATGCCAAGGCCGGGCATGCTCTTAAAGTGTTCCATCCCAGCGGAGGAGCCAGAGAACTGTTCCATGGTCTGGTGAATTTGATTACCTTTGGCGGTGTAAACTTTAATGCGCTCTGCGGCGTTCAGAATCATGAGCCTGTCGCCTTCACCCTTGGCATCGCCGGGCATCCACGCAAAGTTGAACACGTTGGCACCTTCGGGGAGGGCTACCTTAGTGCCTAAGGTGTATTTGTCACCCGTTTTGATCATCATGTGGACACCGGGCTGGAAGAGCTTTACGGAGTCCCAGCCTTGCCCGATCAGGGTAGGCGTGAAATTGGGGGGCAATTTGGCAACGCTCATGAAATATTCACTACGCTTGCAGTATTCGCGGAGCTTACCGCCTGCAAATGTGTAGATGAAGGAATACGGGCGGTTATTGTCTTCCTGAAAAGTGGAGATGACCAATTCTTGGGTACCGTTGCGGTCAAGGTCGATCATACGCATGGAATAGGCCATATTGCTCATGGAAATAGTGGTTTCGGCCAATTGTTTTAATTTGCCGGCTTCCCACGCATAGATGTGCAATTTATGTTCGCCCAGTACGGCAACTTCATTTTTGCCATTGCCACTGAATTTGCCTACGGCAAAGTCCACCATGGTGAAGGGCAATTTGGAGCTGGTGAGGCGCGAACCGTCGGCGGCACCCGCACCTTGATAGCGGAATTGCGGGTTCAGGTACACTTCCTGCTGGCCTGTTTCGTTAACAACGATAGCCGAATTCATTTGGTTGACTTGTTTGACCCCCGAAGTGTTGCCGGAATGAGAGCTAACGGGGCGTCCAAACATATCAGCGCTCAGGCCGTCCGCAACTTTTTGTACGGCGGTGGTCAGGGCGTTGACGGGGCTCTGTGCGCTTTTATTCCAGACTTTACCCGTGGCGTCGCGGCCTTTGACTTCAAGGGTGCAATCGTTGCCGATAACAACAACTTTGCCCCAAACGGCAAAGTCGGCACCCGCAGTGCTTTGGGCTTTGGCAACGGCGCTTTCAGAAGCGGGGGCTTTAGTGGGTAATTGGCCCTTGACGGGCTGGGTTTTGTCTTGCCATAACAGGCGGGCAGACAGGGTTGAAGGAATGGCTTTTTCAAGATAGCCGTACCCTTGTGGGCCTTCCACCGTGAAGGGGAAGACCATGTAAGTGCGGGGGGAAGCCCATGCCTGTGTCGCAAAAATCATAGAAACACACGCAAAAATTGCGAGTCTGATGGCTAATTTCATCCCATTCTCCTTGGGTTTAGGAGGTAGTTCCCTCCTTCATACTTTTTTAGCATACTATTACTTGTCCACATACGCAACCTCAGCAGTCGAGACTTTACTGGAGAAATACGAAAATTATGATAGTTCACCGTTCCTTTCGTTTGGTGTGCGCGCCAGAACATATTCCGCAGGTGGAAAGTTTGCTACAGGCCCAAGGTTTTGTGTTTGAAGCGGAGCCTTTTTCCCCTTTTTGTCGGCGATTATGCCACGAGCCCATGGCGCTGGGGGCTTCGTTGGCGGCTTTTTTTGGCTATATATATATTCAGGATCGTTCGTCCATGCTGCCGCCCCTAGCGTTGAACCCGCATGCCGGAGCCAGAGTGCTGGATATGTGTGCGAGTCCCGGCAGTAAAATGGGTTTTTTAGCCCAACTGGTGGGGACTGACGGTTTTGTTCTGGGCAATGAACCCGCACGACCGCGCCTTTTGACCCTACGGTCCAATATGCAGGGTTTGCATTTGCTGCATGCGGCTACCTGCTCGTATGGGGGGGAGACTTTGCCCTTGCGGCCCGAAAGTTGGGACTTTATCCAGCTAGACCCGCCCTGTTCTGGCTGGGGCACGGTGGATAAAAATCCGCGTGTGCGGGAGGTGTGGAAGGGCGAAAAAACAGTTCCGCTCATCTCGTTACAAAAAAAGTTGTTGGCGAAAGCCGCACAGCTTTTGCGGGTGGGGGGGCGTTTGGTATATTCAACCTGTACCACGAATACGGAAGAAAATGAGGCGCAAGTCCGCTATGCGGTCAATGAATTGGGCTTGCAGGTGCTTCCACTGCGCCCTTTTGACGGTTTTGCATGGGAAGAGCCACAGGCTGGGGGGGCAGGCACCTTGCGCGTGGACGGTGCCCGTTCTCAGGCTCAGGGATTTTATATTGCCTGTTTCACCAAAAGCGCGTCCAACGTGACGGCAGCGCAGGATGCTGCGCCCTTGTTCACGCTCGCACCGCACCAATGCCTTGAGCGGGAAGGCATCAACGCTGACTGTTTGGAATGGGGGCATTTGCCACCGGGGCATCTGGCGGTATTTGGGGATACGGTGCGCTTTATTCCGCAAGGGGCGCTGGAATGTTTGCCCGCAGCGCTGGTGTGGCAAGGAGCCAAAGTGGGCAAGTGGGCGGGGGGCAAGGTACATTTTTCGTCGCTTTTGCGGACATTGCTGCCGCCAGAACCGCCGGACAACGCTTTGCAGATCGACGATGCGGCCAGCATTGTGCGCCTGATCGGCGGGCAAAGTTTGCACACAAATTTACACGGGGTGGGCACGGGCCTGTATTGGCAGGGACTGCCTTTAGGACGTGTGAAGCTGAAACAAGGGCGGGCTTTATGGACAGCATGCTGAATTTATTTATAAACTCAGCAATTGTACCGCCGCCAAATGGTCCAATTCTTCCGCAAGGGCGAGGGCGGTGCGTAAATCTGCCGCGCGGCATACAAGGCCGTGCTGGCTCAACCAGACAGCTTGAAAGTGTTGTTGGGCTGTGCACACGGCATCGGCGAGTTCCTGACAGCCGGGGGGCAGCGCGGGAGCAAAACCGAGATTCTGACGTAAGCTTTCTGCTTCAAAAATGGGCAGGCGCAAAAAATCTTCATGGGCGACTTTAAGTTCTAACGCGAGTAGATGCTGCGGGTGGGTGTGCACAAGGGCGCTGACCTCGGGCATGGCACGGTAAATGGCAAGGTGCATGGGCAATTCGGAAGAAGGCTGCGTTCCCGCTAGCACCGTGCCCGTGGCTACGTCCACCATGACCACATCCTGAGGCAATAAGTCGCCCTTGGCCGCGCCGGAGCGGGTTACACAACAGCAATGTTGTTTTCGCAAGCTGATATTGCCGTTGAAACCCGAAAGTAAAGCCCGCTGCCAAGCGCGGAAGCAGGTGTGGCGCATGTCTTCAAACACGTCTTGGGGAATGCTCATGGGGCTCCTCGCTTGGGTTCACGCAAAAGATGGATTTGCTATGTAAAAAGGCACGAAGATTACTCTTCGCGCCTTCTGGGAGCTGGACACCCGCTAACCTCTGTTACCGCTGCTTTCTTTCGAATCTGACGGGTTTGGCAGTGCTAACGCCGCCCAGCTCCTTGTAAGGGACAAAATATAGCGTGTTCGCGTGGGGCTGTCAAACACAATTCCGCTGCAAAGGTGTGCGTGTTCTTGTCCGGCTTGGGCATTTCTTGCCCTTGTCGCCGCCGCTGCTGGCAGGCGTAATGTGTGGAGCAGTGGCGGCAAGGCATATGTTTTGTACGAAACAAACAACAGGTGTTAGCGGACTTTAAGCCACATAACCACACCACAAGCCACAAGGGCAAAAAATCCCAACAGACACCACAATACTTCTTCCTGCCCTGTGATCATATAGGCGCACAGATCCGCAATAACGCAGGCCAGAACCAAAGCACTCATCCCATAAGTTACTTTACGCGATGCCAACATGACACGTTCTCCTTATCGGCGCGCAAAACTGTTCCTTGCGGGATCAACTAGGACAGTCTTCCTCAAAAAAGCCCCGCAAACAGTTTGCATAGGGTCTTTGTCGGGAGTGAGCATGGCCGCACTGTGCGGGGATGTTCCAGCGGCATTGGCCTTTTGTTTTGCACCAATGTGTGCAAAACACGATATACAAAGCATGGTCAGAAAAGATATGTTTGTATCAAATATCTACAAGCTCAGTATAGCACTGCACCTTATGACAGTAAATAGATTCCCTATATGTTTTATACGGGCAAAGTGCCTTTGCAGGGGGCAATGGCTGCCCCAAGCCAAGCGATCATTTTGCCCAAATGCTGCATGTTCGCAAGGGCTTCGGTATCCTTGAGCACTTCTGCGGTATCAAGCCCATAGCCCATGTTCCAATAGGTGGATCCCGGAAGGATCATTTGCGACATCTGAAACATGTGGTTGATGGTGTCAAAGGCATGGGTCGCGCCCCCTCGGCGTGCAGCCACCACAGCGGCGCCGATTTTGCCCTTAAATAAGCCCCCGTTGGCGAAAGCGATGAGGCCCGCGCGGTCTATAACCGCTTTCAGCTCCGCGCTGATATCGGTGAAATAGCAGGGCGAGCCTAGAATAAGGGCGTCCGCACGGAGCATTTTGGCAAACAGCTCATTGAAAGGATCATTACTATAAGCGCAACACTGTAAATGTTGCGCGGCGCAGATAAGGCATGCGCGGCAACCCTGAATTTTTTGATTGCCCACCTGTACCATCTCCGTGTCCCACCCTGCCACGCGGAGTGGTTCCAGAACTTTTTCAAGTAAGAGTTGTGTATTGCCGTTTTTGCGGGGGCTTCCGTTAATGGCTACTGCGTACATACGCTTTGCTCCTTTGGAGGGTGTTTGTGCTCGTGCACATACCGTATAAAACTGTTTTTGAAAAAGCACAGTTAAAAAAGTTACCGACTATTGTATCGTGCTAAGATATAAATATATATAAATAATTTCATTGTCAACAGCTTCTATCCCCTAGTAAGTCGCACAAAGCTATTGTCACAAAAAATATTAGCTGGTACCGTCTCCTCAGAAGTCCTATATCGTAGGGGCCATGCACGCTCCGTGCGTGCCGTAGTGTACTCGGATAGTACTCTGCTCGGTGGCCTACGTGCTGTCTAATTCAAATGTTTTTATCAGGAGTGATACCATGAGCAATTGCGCAGACATGAGCCAAGTTTCTTCCTTCTTTATCCCTTGTACAACCTTGGTCGGTTTTGGAGCCTCCCACGCTATTCCGCAACGCATGAAAATGTTGGGTAGCAAAAAACCCTTGATTGTTACCGATAAAGGCATTGTTAATGCAGGAATTCTGGAAAAAATTACGACTATTCTTGATAAAGCCAAGTTGAAATACGCCATCTACGACGCTACCATTCCCAACCCTACCGACAAAAATGTTGAAAGCGCCACAGAAATGTACCGGGCGGAAAAATGCGATAGCTTAATCACACTCGGCGGCGGCAGCTCTCATGACTGCGGTAAGGGTGTGGGCTTTGTTGTTTCCAACGGTGGCACCATCCATGACTATGAAGGTGTGGATAAATCCACACGCCCCTTCCCCCCCTATTTGGCTGTTAACACCACTGCGGGTACGGCTTCTGAAATGACACGTTTTTGTATCATCACTGATACCAGCCGTAAGGTGAAAATGGCCATTGTGGACTGGCGTTGCACCCCTGGCGTTGCCATTGACGATCCTGAATTGATGATGGGCATGCCCCCCATGCTCACCGCAGCCACGGGTATGGATGCCTTGACCCACGCTGTGGAAGCCTATGTGTCCACGGCGGCTACGCCCATGACCGATGCATGCGCTGAAAAAGCTATCGAATTGATCAATTTGCATCTGCGTCGCGCGGTGGGCAATGGCTCTGACCGCACCGCACGCGAAGGTATGTGCTTTGCCCAATACATGGGCGGCATGGCCTTTAATAACGCTAGCCTTGGGCATGTGCACGCTATGGCCCATCAATTGGGTGGCTTTTACGACCTGCCCCACGGCGAATGTAATGCTATTTTGCTGCCCCATGTTTGCCAATACAATCTGATTGCCCGCCGGCTGCGTTTTGCTAAAATTGCCAGCCTGCTGGACGAAAAAATTGACGGCTTGAACCGTGCCGATGCTGCGGAAAAGGCGATTGTTGCCATTAACCGCCTGTCCAAAGACGTGGGTATCCCCACTGGGCTGATCGCGTTGGGTAAGAAATACGGAAAGAATGTGCAGGAAAGCGATATCCCCACCATGACCGCCAACGCGCAAAAAGACGCATGCGGCCTGACCAACCCGCGCATCATGACCGATGCTGCGGTGAGCGCTATCTATAAAGCTGCCCTGTAAAAAAAGTTTGTTGTGAGGGCGGCGGAGCTAGCTCCGCCGCCCTATTGCTTAATAAGATCGTCATAAAAAGTTTTGTCATACAACAAGCCCTCAGATGTTTCCATCTAAGGGCTTGTTTTGTTAATGGCGGAGCGGAAGGGACTCGAACCCTCGGCCATAGCTGGTTCTAAAAAACGAGACAGTCTGTTACAGATTTGCCATTCAATTTGAGGACAGATTTCCAGATCAATTAAATATTTTTTCAGCTTCAACATGGTGCTGTTGCTTTAACATGGAAAAATTGCAGGAAACATCTCCATTGATCATCTTGCCTTGGAGCAATTTATAATCATATACCAACCTTATTATTGTGTTTTAATTTGACAGGGATTGACTCCCTTAAGAGAAGGCCATGACATTCTTGCAGCCAAAAACGGGACATTTCCGACAACGCATTACTTCTTGCTGCCATTGTTTTAGCTCCTTCTCTCCGTTACTGATTTTCATTTTGGGTCATCGGGGATATAGCAATACTTCTACGCTGTGCGTACCGTGCTAACCACATGCCCCACATCCTACACCCGTCCCGCTAAGCCCTTCTTTCCCAATTTACGCGAGTGTTTAGCCATAGGTTAGCACAGCACAGAAAAAGGCAGTTATGATTTTACTCATAACTGCCTGATTTTTCTAGTGGCGTCCCCAGCCGGGTTTGAACCGGCGTCGACGCCGTGAAAGGGCGTTGTCCTGGGCCACTAGACGATGGGGACGCATGACACTGCAATGCAGCAGCGTGTTCGGTGCTTTTACGGAATTTTTTATCGGCTGTCAAGCAGATACACAAAATAAATATACGCTGGCGAATACGGGTAGGGAAACATCTTCTTGACCTCGCGCGCTTCTTGCGTACTCTCTCCCAAGCACTACCCTCTACCCCCTGAAGCGTATATGGCACAATGTTTCGATCCCCTGTTTCAGCCGGTCAGTACCGCAGAAGCGGGACAAAAATTACTACAATTTCTGGAGCGGCGCCTCGGTCTTCCCCAAGGCATGCTGCACCGTTGGATACGCACAGGCCAAATCCGCTGTAACGGCAAGCGGTGCAAGCCCTTCCAGCATGTGCACGCGGGGGATATTGTGCGCCTGCCGCCCATGGCCCTGTCCATGGCGCAGCAGCACAAAACCGTCACCCCCACTACCGGCGCCGCTCTATTGCCTTTGCCGCCCCTTGTGTACACCAGCCCAGAGCTGTTTGTGTTCAACAAAACAGCGGGCTTGCCCGTACACCCCGGTACTGGGCACAGTGACAGCCTTACCACCCGCCTTAGTCAGCAGTATGCGGGCGCATCTTTTTGTCCCACGCCGGCCCACCGTCTGGACAAAGATACTTCTGGGCTGTTGCTGGTTGCGCGTTCCTACACGATGTTGCGCCTTTTACAGGAGGCCCTTGGGAGCCATGCGCTGGGGAAGGAATATCTGGCGTGGGTAGAAGGGCTTTGGCCCCAGCAACACACCCAAACCTTGCGTGATCGGCTTGCCAAGCTGTACACCGGAAGCCATGAAAAAGTAGAAAGCCTTGCCGCGCTCTCGCGTGGGGCCGACACCCCTGACACCCCGTATACCGCTGGGCACGAGGCGGTCTGCACAGTGCAGTGCCTCCGGTGGCAGGATGGGCGTAGCCTCATGCACATCCGCCTGCTGACCGGGAAAACCCATCAAATTCGGGTGCAATTATCTTCCAGAGGGCACCCCCTGTGCGGGGATGTAAAATATGGCAGCACGGGCCGTCCGCCCTTCAAACTTCACGCCATGCGGCTGATATTGCCTGATGGGCAGCTGTTTGAAGCCCTGCCGACTTGGCAAGCGCAGTGGCAGGTGGAGAGCCTGCCTCCACGCTTTGAACAAAGCCCAAATCGGGTTTGAAACGGCTGTCGTGCATTTTGACAGCATCCCGTGACAATGCTAAATTTTGCTCTTTACTGGGCTCCTTCTGGGCTCCTTCTGGAGCGACTGAGCGCTTGCCCGATTCTGTTTTTTTACACATGTGATCTAAAGGATGCAGCATGGCTACTATTCGCTTGCACAATATTTCTAAAGCCTATGCCGACAAAACCATTTTGCACGATCTGTCTCTGACCGTGCAGGACGGCGAGTGTTTTACCTTGCTGGGCCCCTCGGGCTGTGGAAAAACGGTACTCTTACGTCTGCTAGCGGGCTTTGAAAAACCCGATACCGGCACCATCCATATTGGAGAGGCCCTGGTGGCCGATGCCCACGGTGGTAGCGTTGTGCCCCCCAACGAGCGCGGGCTTGGCGTGGTGTTTCAAGATTATGCGGTGTGGCCACACAAATCGGTGTTTGACAATATCGCCTATCCGCTGACCCTGATGAAGGTCAAAGGCGCAGCCTTACGCACACGGGTGATGGAAATTGTGGATATGGTGAACTTAACCGGGCTTGAGCAGCGTATGCCCTCACAGCTTTCTGGGGGGCAACAGCAACGCGTGGCCCTTGGGCGCGCCCTTGTGGCCCGCCCCGCTCTGCTGTTGCTGGACGAGCCTCTGTGCAACCTTGACGCCAATCTGCGTGAAGAAATGCGTTTTGAAATCAAGCAATTGCAGAGAACACTCGGCATCACCATCTTGTATGTTACCCATGATCAGGAGGTAGCGCTGGCTATCTCCGACCGTATTGCGATTATGGATACTCAAGGCAATATCCGCCAAATCGGTAGCCCAGAAGATATTTTTGAACATCCCGCCGATTCGTTTATTTTCCGCTTCATGGGGGTGACAAACATGCTGCCCGCCACCGTGCGCGACGGATATTACGAATTAGAAGACGGCCAAACCATTCCCCACAGCCTTTCTGCCTCTGCCCCCCCTGAACAGGCCGTAGGCAGCTCAGGTTTTTTAGGTTTTCGTCCCTCAGACCTCGGCATTTTATCGGCAGGGCAGGGCTTGCGGGTGAAAGTATTGCGGAACAGTTTCTTGGGCGCGCTTACCGAATTGCGCGTGGAGCTTGCGGGGCAGGAAATACGTACCCAAACCGATACCCTAAAACTTTTGCGTGAAGGCCACTCCCTGCACGAAGGCGCGGACTGTGGGCTAGAATTTTTTGACGTACAGTGGTTTCCAGAAATGAACCCTGCGGAGGGCGTGTAATGCGTATTGGCAAACGCGAATGGGGTTTCGGGGTGCCGGAGCTGCTGTTAACCCTGTCCATCGGCATTTTGGTTATTGTCGTGGCTGTACCCGTATTACTGATCCTATACACCTCCTTTTGGGTGGACGGCAGCCTGAATATTGCCGACGTGGTTACAACGCTGACCGAAGGCGATACCTACGAGGCCCTGTTGAACTCGCTGTTCATCGCCTCGGGGGTCACGGTTATGAGCACCTGCATCGGCACATTCTTTGCGTGGTTGGTTACCCGTACCGACCTGCCCTGCAAGGGCTTCATGAAAATGATGTTCCTTGTGCCCTTCATGTTACCCTCATTCATCGGGGCTTTGGCGTGGAAGATGCTGCTTTCGCCCCGCGCGGGCTATATCAACCGCTTTTTCATGGACACCTTGGGCTTTGAGGACGCCGTATTCAATATTTACAGCTATCTGGGGATCATGATGGTGGAAACCATGTACCTGTTCCCCTTTGTGTTTATTCAGGTGTGCGGTGCGCTGGAGCGCATGGATCCTACCTTGGAAGAATCCGCCCGCATTTCAGGGGCAGATCTCTTCACTATCACCCGTAAAATCACTATTCCCTTGGTAGCCCCCTCCATTTTGTCCGGCGCGCTGCTCATAGTGTTATATTCCATGGCGCATTTCGGCACGGTGGCTGTGCTGGGTATGGAAAACGGCATCTTTAATATCCCGACCCTCATTTATGAAAAAATCCACCAGAGCGCGGGGAGCTTTGCCTCCATTCGCGCGGGCACGGTGCTGGCCTCGGTGCTGATTGTCACCGCCGCCTGCATCATGTGGCTGCAAAACCGTATTTTGAACAAAGGTCGGTATCAAATTATCGCGGGCAAGAGTTTTCGCCCGCTGGAAGTAAAATTGCGCGGTTGGCGCACCCCCTTATTTTGCATTTGTCTGGCCTACATTGCCTTCACCATTGTGCTGCCCACAGCCACCATCTTTATGGTGGGCGGGCTTAAAACCTATGGCCTGCCCATGACGGCAGCCAATTTGAGCCTAGAAAATTACCGTTTTATCCTTTTTGACTGGCAGCTCACCAAGGACGCTATCTGGAACAGTATCTCTCTTGGGCTTGCTGCCGCCGTCATTGCCATGTTTGCGGGGGTGATGATTTCGTATGTCACCGTCAAAATGCGGGTGCGCGGTAAGGGTTTGCTAGAATTTTTGGGAATGCTGCCTTTTTCTGTGCCCGGCTCGGTCATCGCCCTGGGGGTTATTTTGGCGTGGAGCGGCAAATTTGGCATTAACCTCTATAATAGTGTATGGATCATTTTAGTGGCCTACATTGCCCGCTACATGGCCTTTTCGCTCAAGGCGAACTCTGCCGCCTTGGAGCAAGTGCACGATTCCCTTGTCGAGGCCGCCCGCGCGTGTGGGGCGAGCATGGGGCAATCCCTGCGCGATGTTGTTGTGCCTTTGGTTCGGCCCGGCATGTTTGCCGCATTTTTTCTTATTTTCCTGCCCGCCTTGCGCGAGCTGACCGTGTCTATTATGCTCTACGGCCCCACTACCCGCACTATTGGCGTGGCTATTTATACCCTGAACGAAGACGGCGAAACCGTCTTATCCGCTGCCCTTGCGGGTGTTGCGCTGATTATCATCGTGCTGGGGCAGTCCGTTATCAAATATTTCCAGAACCGTAAGGCGTGAGGCACAGCATGTCATATTTGCGATTGACGAATGTTACAAAAATGTTTGGTACTGTCCGCGCCGTGGACAGCCTTAATCTCGACATCGCCAAGGGAGAATGCTTCTCCATGCTGGGGCCTTCGGGTTGCGGGAAAACCACCACGCTGCGTATGGTGGCGGGCTTTGAGGATATTGACGATGGCGAAATTGCCGTGGACGACAAGCTCATGTCCTCCAAAGTGCGAAATTATTACTTGCCCCCTGAAAAACGCAATTTTGGCATGGTTTTTCAGGCTTTTGCCGTGTGGCCCCACCTTTCTGTACGTGAAAATGTAGCTTTTCCCTTACGCTTGCGGAAACTTACAGCTTCAGAAATCACCAGCCGCACCAATGACGCTTTGCAGCACACCAATTTGTTATCTGTGGCCGAAAGCAGTCCCGAATCGTTGTCCGGTGGCGGCAAACAGCGCGTGGCTCTGGCCCGTGCTCTCGCTATTAATCCCGCCGTCATGTTGCTGGACGAGCCGCTCTCGAGCCTCGACCCCCACTTACGTGAAGAAATGCGTTTTGAAATCAAAGATTTACAGAAGCATTACGGCTTTACCATCCTGTACGTTACCCACGATCAGGGCGAGGCCATGGCTTTATCTGACCGTATCATGGTGATGAAATCCGGCGTGGTGCAGCAGATCGACAGCCCCGTCAACATCTACACCCATCCTGTCAATAAATTCGTGTTTGGCTTCATCGGCCTGTCCAATTTTACCCCCGTGCACATCCACGGTGGCTGCGCCCACGTACACGGCAGCGAGCAAAGTTTGCCCGTGCCCGAAGACTGCCCTGTTTCCGGCGAGGGCACCATGGCGACTCGCCCCTCAGAAATTAGCTTTGTGTCTGAAGGCGGCCTGCGGGGCATTGTGACCCGCCGTACCTACCTTGGTGAAATCGTTGATTACAGCGTCAAGGTGGGGGATCAGGAACTGCGCGTTCAGACCGGACGCCGCCAGAGCGGCCCGCAAGAAGGCGAACACTGTGCTGTAGGCTTTGCTTTGCCTTTTTGGTACGCAGAATGAGGGAGCAGGCGAAATTTACTTTCGCCGTAAAGCGCTGGAGGGAGCGTCTGGAATCAAAAATGCCTTTAGACATTCTCATCGACTTGCGCGGGCTGTAAACACAAGGATTCGGCGCACAGGGTATTCAGCCACGTGTTGTCGTGACTTGCCACGATAACGGTGGTGCCCTCCCGTGCAGCGCGGTTGACCGCCGCATGAATGGCCCGGGCAGAGCGTGTATCCACACTGGCGGTGGGTTCGTCCAGTAAGAGCGCCAAGGGGCGCACAATCAACCGTGCCGCCAAGGCAACGCGTTGTTTTTCCCCGCCGGACAAAGCCCACCATTGACGATGGAGTATCGGTTCGGGTTTAAATCCCACTTGCTCCAGCGCCTCACTCACTCTTTCACTTTCGTTTTGTGTATCGCCGCGCACCCGTAGGCCATAGGCCACATTTTCCAGTACCGAACGCTTCAATAAATACGGTTCCTGTAGCAACAAGGTCGCCTCGTGGCGGGGCGTTGCCTGCGCCGTACCCCAAAATTCTATCGTGCCCGCATCCGGCTGTTCCAAAAAGGCCAGCAAACGTAATAAGGTGCTTTTTCCCGCCCCGTTCGGGCCTGTCAAAGCCACAATATGCCCGCGCTCCACACAAAAAGCGTTCAGCCGCAAAGCTACGCGTTCCCCATAACGGCGTTCCAAATTATGCACCTCGTACAAAAGGCTCATGCGCGCTCCCGCCGCCGCAGCACGGTTAAGGCAGCGTTCACCGCAAAGGCCATCACCAGCAGCACCACCCCCAAGGCGATTCCCTGGGCAAATTCGCCCTTACTCGTTTCCAAGGCTATGGCTGTCGTGATGGTGCGCGTTTCCCATTTGATATTGCCCCCCAGCATCATGGCGATTCCCACTTCTGTAATCACCCGCCCGAAAGCCGTTACCCCGATCAAAGAAATCGCAAAACGTAATTCCCACAAGGTGCCTACGGCCACCTGCCGTGGTGAGGCGCCCAAGGTGAGCAGCGTCAGCCG
>JAVVPD010000016.1:21487-32930 GCA_036655975.1 Desulfovibrionaceae bacterium
CCTGCGCTGTCAGGGAAATCATAATCGGCAAAGCCAATATGGCCTGCCCAATCGCCATGCCTTCCAGTGAGAACAGGAGCCCTAAATCCCCCAGTACCCCCCGTCGGCAAATAAAGGCGTAGACCAAGAGGCCGATCAAAACAGTGGGAAAAGCCAGCAAAGTATCTGATACCACACGGCAAAAGCGCCGGCCCCAAAAATCGTAATAGCCCAATATAAAGCCGACAGGAAGCCCTACCAGCACCGCCACCACCATGGCATAACAGGTGGACAGTACCGTTGTCCGCACGGCAGAAAAGGTTTCTGCATCCAGCGACCATAACAAGCCCATGGCTTGCCAAAAGCCTTCGACCAAAAAATCCATGCAAGCACCTCAAAACTTGTTGGGGGAAGGCAAAGCCCTCCCCCAAACCTCTATTTACGTACCTACTGAGGTGATACCCGCAGGTTTTTCCCTAAAAAATGCCAAGTGGGAATAGAGTGGAACGCAAGTCACCATTTATTTTTTTGCAGCGTTGGGGAAGAATAATTGCTTACCTTCAAGCTTAAATTCGGCAATCTTCTTTTGGACAGCGGGGCTTACCCACCAGTCTTCAAACTTTTGGGCCAGATCTTTTTTTACCTTGGGGCATTGCACGGGATTAACAGTCATAACGCTGTATTGATTGAACAGAACCTTGTCACCTTCAACCACGATTTTGAGGGGATTCTTGTCTTTTTGGGTGGCGTTGAACTTAATCCAAGTGCCCCGATCGGTGAGGGTGTAGCCATTTTTTTCTGCAGCCATGTTGATGGTGGGCAGCATACCCTGACCAGCAGAAATGTACCAGCTTTCTTTATCGGGCACGGGCATGTTCACGGCTTTCCACAGGTTTTGTTCAGCCTGATGGGTGCCGGACTTATCTCCACGGCTGACAAAGGGAGCCTTTTTTTGGGCCAATATTTTCAGAGCATCGGCAGATTTTTTGCCGGCAATCTTGGCGGGGTCGGCCTTGGGGCCCACAATAACGAAGTCATTGTACATTACAAGGCGGCGGTCAATACCGTGGCCTGCTTCCACATAAGCCATTTCGGCCTTGGGGGCGTGAACCAGCAATACGTCCACATCACAATTTTTGCCGTGTTCAAGGGCTTTCCCTGTCCCGACGGCAACCCACTTAAGGTCAATACCCGTATCGGCTTTAAATACGGGCTGTAAAAATTCCAGTAGGCCCGAGTCTTGTGTGCTGGTGGTGGTGGCCATCATAAGTTCTGCGGCCAGCGCAGAGCTAGGAAGCAAAAGGGCCGCAATAAGGGCCAGACAACGTAGCTGTTTCATGTTGGATACTCCTCAATTAATATGTTTCCTACAACATATGATATATCCCCTCTACGGTCAATGAATTGCCCACATAAACACAATAATCAGCCCCCATAGGGGGACGATGAGGATTCTTTACGCTGCTAGCGTCTGAGCCAATCCGGCAATGAAAAATACAAACGCGCGAGCGCGTCAAAACAGAAACCGGGGAGCCAACTTACCCACATAAATAGACGGTACTTGGGGGAAGTGGCGGCATAAGGGCGCACACAGGCGCGGGCATCGGCATTATGGCCTTCGCGCCACAGGCTGATACCGCGTTGGAAGGCGGCGCGGCGGGTGAGCAGGGCCACGAGGGGGGCGTATTCCACATCATACTGCGGGTAGAGATGGCGATGTTTTTCGAGAATGCGTATTGTTTCGTCGGCAAATTTGCCAAATTTGCGAAAAGTCGTGTTTTGGGCGTGTACGCGCCAGCGGGTAAGGGGAGGGCCGTCCACGTAGTCAAGTTCCCAATTGTGGGCGATACGGTAAAAAAGATCGGCTTCTTCGCACATATTTAAGGATTCGTCGAAGCATTCGGTTAAGGAATCGAGGGCTGTGCGGCGAATCATGGCTGAAGACATGGAAATCCACTGGTCTTGCAGGAGCTGGGCGAAAACCATACCCCGGGGGGGGACGCCCTTGCTAAACAGGCGGCTGCGTACACGCTTGCCGGTAAAAATTTCGGTATCAGTGCACACAAGGCCAAGGCGGGGATTGGCATCAAAGAGAGCTACTTGGCGTTCAAGTTTGGTGGGCAACCACAGGTCGTCGCAGTCGAGGAAGGCAATGTACGCGCCCTGAGCCTTGGCAATGGCAAGATTGCGGGCCGCGCCCAGAGGCACGGTG
This sequence comes from Desulfovibrionaceae bacterium, assembly GCA_036655975.1. GTDB lineage: Bacteria > Desulfobacterota > Desulfovibrionia > Desulfovibrionales > Desulfovibrionaceae > CASQEL01. Next base: position 23,679 of record JAVVPD010000016.1, read on the forward strand.
GTGGCGGCGCGAAAATAACGCACCTTGGGGCCGTAGCTTTGGGCAATATCGGGGCTGGAATCGGTGGAACCGTTGTCCCAAAAAATGATTTCCCAATCAGGAAAGGTCTGAGCCATGACGCTATCCATGGCGGCGCGAAGGTCTGTGGCGCTGTTCAGGCAATTCATGATGACCGAAACGCGGGGGCTGGCTGCTAACATGGCGGCTACTCTGGGGCGGAAGGGGAAGAGGTTTTTGGGGTACGGAATACCCATAATTTATTCACAATATAAACAAAAAAGGGCACAAGCACGATGGCGACGGACATGGAAACAACATAGGGCAGGCCCACATACATGAGCACCACAATAATGGCGGTATTCAGGCCCAAACCGGCGGCTTGCAGGGCCGCATATTTAGGCAGCAATTGGGCGTGGGGCAGATTTGAGCGGAAAGTCCACTTGCGTTGGGCAAGATAGGAAAACACAAAGCTGAGAACATAGGCGGTGGCATTGCCAACCAGTACGGGCCACTTCCACCAATCAAAGGCAATACCAAGGCCCGCATAAATGGCGGTACTGATAGCTCCCACAATGCCAAAGCGCACCCAGCGCAAGCCAAAAAAATCGCTTAACCATTGGCGCGCTTGCGCGACGAAGGGGGAGGGCATCAGGGCAAAATCCTTTCCACGATATACCGGGGCCGAGCTTTAATCTCCACAAACATTTTGGCAATGTATTCGCCCATTACCCCCAAACAGAAAAGTTGCACTGAGCCCATGAACAGCACCACAATAATCAATGAAGTCCAGCCACTCACCACTGCCCCGCCTATATAATCGTACAGCGCAACAAAAGCCAGCACCAGCGCAATGCCCATGCCCGCCATACTGAGCAAACCCGCAAGGCGCAAGGGCGCGGCGCTGAAGGAGGTGATGCCCTTCCACGCGAGGGACAACATTTTCCACACCGGATATTTACTTTCGCCGGCTACACGGGACAAGCGGCGGTAATACACCTGCGCGGCCCTAAAGCCCATGGCAGGAAAAATGCCGCGCAAGAACACGTTGGATTCATGATAGTTTTGCAAAGCATCCAGCGCAAAACGCCCCACAAGGCGGAAATCCGCATGGTCGGGCACCAGCTTGACCTGAAGCAAGCCCATGAAGGCATAAAACAAATGGGCGGTACCGCGCTTGAAAGGTGAATCCGTTGTTCTGTCATTACGTACACCGTAAACAATTTCGTTCCCCTGTCCGTAAAGGGCGAGCATTTCGGGGATAACACTGATATCGTCTTGCAAGTCGGCATCCAGACTAATAATGCAGTCTACCCCCAAGGATCGGGCATGCTGCATGCCTGCCAGTACCGCATTTTGGTGCCCCGCATTTCCCGCAAATTTCACGGCTTTGCAATGGACATTCTGCGCGTTGCAGGCTTCGAGCAAAGACCATGTGCCATCTTTGCTGCCATCGTCCACGTACAGGGCGAAACTTTCAGGGCTGATCAACTTTTTAGCCTTACAGTCGTCCAGCAGGGCGCGCAAGGCGTCTAGGGTGCGGGGCAAGGTTTCCTGTTCATTATAACAGGGCACCACCAAGGCCAGAAAGGGCTGTGCGCGGCTCATATTAGGCAACAGCCTTACGCAGAGCAGCGCAGATCATGCGCACCTCTTGTTCGGTGACGGCAGGGTGCAGGGGCAGGGTTACCAATTCGGCGTACAATTGTTCGGTTACCGGTAGCGGCGCGCCTTGGGGCAGCATTTCTTTAAAATAAGTCAATAAGTGATTGGGTTTATAATGTACTCCCGTGGGGATATTTTGCTCTGCAAGGCGAGCTTTCACCTCGTCTTTGCGCCCGTGCAGCACACGCACGGGGTGGATGTGGGGCACAATATCGTCGGCGGAATCCAGTTCCAGCAGGCGCAGACCCGCAACATTGGCGAGTTCTGTACGGTACACATGGAGCAGATGCCGCCGTGCCGGAGCAAATTCCGCGTCAAGGCGTGACAATTGCACCCGCCCGATAGCCGCCATAATATTGCTCATGTGGTAGCGGTAGCCTTGACAATGCACGTCAAAGTCCCAACTGCGGCCGCCGGTGTAGCGTTTTTCGGTGTCATTTTCCACAGACAGCAGGCGCGCGTCACTGCACAGGCGGGCCACTTCAGAATCAAAGGACACAATGCAGCCACCTTCGCCGCTGGTGATATTCTTGATGCCGTCAAAGCTGAAACAGACGATATCGCCCCGAGAGCCGATTTTGTGGCCCTGATGGGCGCAGCCAAAGGCGTGGGCCGCATCTTCAATGACCCGCAATTTATGCCGGGCAGCGAAGGCGTACACAGCATCCAAATGCCACGGATTGCTCGCATAGTGTACGGGCATAATAGCCTTGGTGCGGGGAGTGATACGCCGGGCTGCGTCTTCAAGGTCAATGGTTGCCGTGTTGGCGTACACATCGCAGGGGACGGGCACACAGCCTGCCGCCGCAATAGCCTGAAAAGAGGCCACAAAGGTCAACGACGGCACGAGTACTTCGCTCCCCGTGGGCACGGCAGCCTGCACCGCCAGATGTAAGGCGGCAGTCCCCGTGTTGACGGTAATCACCTGTGCGGGCTGCACACCAAGGTAGGCGGCAAGCTCCGCCTCAAAGCGCTGTACTTCAGCGCCCATGCCCAAATAACCTTCTTCGGTGATGATTTTGGTCACCGCTGCGGCTTCTGCCGTGCCTACCACCGAACGCGAAAGACGAATATTCATTAAGAAAATCCCTTTTGATGTACGCTTTAATGGAGGAGGCTTTGCCTCCCCCTCAAACCTCCGCCAGAGCTCCCGCAGAGGAATATTTTTAGAGTTCGGCGCACGGGGCGCTAGAGAGAACTCATGTCGGTGTTGCCGAGCAGGCGGTCCAGATCCATAAGAATGAGCAGGCGGTCATCGAGCTTGCCCACACCCTTAATATATTCCGAACCAATCCCCGCCACCACTGGGGGGGGAGCTTCCACCGTGTCTGCCGGAATACGCAAGACTTCCGAAACGGCGTCCACCAGAAAACCAACAACTTTTTGATTAAATTCCATAACAATAATGCGCGTTTGACTGTCACGCTCCACGCTTGGCAGCCCAAAGCGCTTACGCATATCAATAACGGGGATCACCTTGCCCCGCAGATTAATCACCCCTTCAATGAAGGCCGGAGCGCGCGGTACGGTGGTTATTTGCATAATACGAATAATTTCTTGAACAGCAAGGATATCTACACCAAATTCTTCGTCGGCGATTTTGAAAGTCACCAATTGTAGAAGATTGGCATCACTGTGCATATGTTCGGTGCCGTCGTTGGTACTCATGCAAACTCCTTATTACACGCAAATATTTCTTGTACTTTTGGGCTACCCTTGTGAAGGCAGTATGTCAAGATATACCCTTGTCTACGCCTATGTCTTGCCGGACAGCATCTTGACACTGGAGCGTATTGGGTGTTCACTTGTGTTCATGCAAACAGTATTTTTATTGGCCCTTGCCGGAGCCTGCGGTGCGCTGGCCCGCCATGGCTTAAGCCTTGGTGTAAACGCTACCTTGGGCCTGCTCTGGCCGCATACTGATTTTCCTTGGGGCATCTTTGTGGTCAATGTGCTGGGCTGTTTTTTGTTCGGCCTTATTTGGGAACTGGCCGCCATGCGCCATTTGCTTTCTGACGCTAGCCGTACCGTGTTGTTGGTGGGTTTTGTAGGCTCGTTCACGACTTTTTCCACCCTGATTTTTGACAGTAACCGCCTGTTGCAAGCTTCGCAAGAGGTGCTATTGGTGCTTAACCTTGGGGGGCAGGTTGTGCTGGGAATTGCGGCTTTGCGCCTGGGCTTTTGGTGCGTGCGTACTGTTTGACATAAGGCTACATCCAGCTTTCCACTTCGGCGCGTTCTTGCGGGCTGAGATAGTTCAGCCACACATGGCGCAATGGTTCATAGCAATTAATCCGCAGATCTTTCCACCAAGCAACATTCACCTCCCAAGGTTTGGGGCCGTGAAAATGAACAATGCAGCCTGCGCTTTGCGCGTCTTCGTGGTAGGGGGGGCGGTTGAAGCAGGGGTCTAGCTTGGAAATGCGTTTGCCAAAATAATAATTGAGCAGTGATTGATCCAAATTGCCGATACGATGAATATTTTGCTCACAAAAGGCTAAAAAATTTTCAATGACCTGCGTTTTGCGTAAGCGCTGCAAATTAAACACCACCACGCCGCTGCTATAGGTCCAGATGGGAAAAGGCAAGGGAACCACATAGCGGTTGCCGCGCCACGTATAGTCCATTTGCTCGCACACATGAAAAAAAGGGGTGGTGTTTTCCCGAGCCATCGCCATATAGGCGGGGCGTTCGTCAAATAAAGGGGTGATTGGCTGGCGGAACAACACGTCCACATCGCAATACAGCACCAAGTCATCATCAGCCAATGCGGGTACCAGCGCTAATTCCAGTTTTAAAAAACAGCCGATACAGCGGTGAAATTCTGGAGGAATATGCTCTGGGCTTAAGCGGGGACGATACAAGGCCAGCGGGATACGCTCGCGGGCTAGGGTCTCCAGCACGAGAGGATGCTCACCGGCATACACGCACAGGCAGGGCACATCGGCTCCGTGCTGCGCCCGTAAAGAGCGCACGGCTACTTGCAGCAAGCGCAGATAGCGGAGATTATCATCAATGCAAAAGACAATTTTCATAGGGTAAGCTTTATGTTTTCAAGCGGGCTCGCAGGGCTTCTGCGTGCAGGTCTACGGTGGGGGCGTCAAAATCTTCCACAGCGTGTATCAGGGCTTTAAAGTCCTCGGAAAAGGTGGAATACCCCCATTGGGGCAGCTTGTTAACCAAGAAGTCGCTCACTCTGCCCCAGTCCAATTGCATCCGTTCTCCAAGGCCCTTGAGGTGGGCATACATTTCTGCTTTATCTTCATCGGTCAACATGGTGTATGCTGCCGCCACATGGGGAATGGCGCACTGGGGTGCCAAAACATTCACCGACTGCAACAACACGTCCAATTGCTGCATGTACGCATGCACAAAAAAGCTTGCTCCCTCCACTGAGCCCAGGTTTTGTTCCAGATCACGGGCAGCCTGAGACAAGTCCATCGCGCCCAAGTTGGCCGCAACCCCTTTGACGGTATGGGCCAGTCTACCCGCTTCTTCAAGGCGCTGATCCTCCACTAATTGGACAAATTCTTGTGGAGAAGAGCTGTATTTTTCCACAAAGCGGCACAGTAAGCTGAGGTATAAGGTTTTATTTTGCACCACATTGGCAAGACCAGACTGTACCTGTAAACCCGGCAAACTGTCGGGAAGGAGCGAGCTTGGCCCCGCAGATTCTGCAAGCGTACCGGTAGACTGGAGCACCGTGTTTTGCTGCGGGCTTGCGGCAGCCCCCGCTGAAAGCTCAGGCATGGCTGCGCGTGGCAGGCGCTTTGCCTTGCGCGGGCTTTGACCCAGCCAATAGGCCAGTGAGCTGTACAAACTTTCCACATTAATAGGTTTGGTGAGATGCCCGTTGGCCCCAGCTTCCAGACTTTTTTCCTTATCATGGCTGGAGGCGTGGGCGGTCAAGGTCACAATGGGCAAGTCCACCATGTTGAAACCGGCCGCCCGAATGCGCCGTGTGGCTTCTAGCCCGTCCATGACCGGCATTTGCACGTCCATTAAAATCAGATCAAAGTCCCCGCTCAGGATGGCGTTCACCCCTTGCAGACCATTTTCCACTATGCTTACGTCAACACCAATGCTTTTTAAAATTTCTTTGGCAATCTCTTGGTTCAAGTCATTGTCTTCCACCAGCAAAACGCGCGCTCCGGTGATATCGGGTAAAGCGGGCATACGCACCGCGCTGCCCTGTATAGCCGCCTCGTGCAGGGAATCATTCTTCAGAATCTCGCATAAATTCTCAAAAAATACGGAATGGTTCATCGGCTTCGTCAGCACACGTACATTGGTCAGGTCTTCACAGTCGGCGCACACATCGTCCATATTATAGGCCGATACCAGCAATGCCGGCGGATTTTTTTCCAGACCGCGCATTTTGCGGATACGGCGCAGTGTTTCCACCCCGTCTATCCCTTTCATTTTCCAATCAATAATAATCAGCGCAAAGGTGTGGTCTTCGGCGAGCACGTCTAGCGCCTCTTCACCGCTACTGACGGCAATAACATCCATGCTATAATGCTCGAGCATCGTAGCAAAAATTTTACGGGCGGTGGCGCTATCGTCCACAACCAAGACCCGCAAACCCACAAACTTGACTTCCATAAACGTTGTGGGGCTGAGTGTTGCCTGGCCCTTTTCCATAATAATTTCAAAATAAAACGTGCTGCCTTGACCGAGGGTGCTTTTTAGCTTGATTTCGCTCCCCATCAGACCCACTAGATGGTTCACGATGCTCAGCCCAAGCCCCACCCCTCCGTGCGAACGGGTCATGCTGCTGTCCACTTGCGTGAAGGATTGGAACACATTCGCCTGTTGCTCTTCCGAAATCCCAATACCTGTATCCTGCACCGAAAAACATATTTTGGCTTTGGAGCCAAAATCTTCCAGAAGGGAGATGGAAATTACCACTTCGCCGTGCTCGGTAAATTTGTAGGCATTGGAAGCAAGGTTGCTCATGATCTGTATGAGGCGCAGCATGTCCCCCTCCAGCACGGGGGGCACATTGGGATCCACGTGAAACAGGGTTTCAACCTGCTTTTCTTTGCCCTTCAGCGAAGCCAAGTTCATCAAACTGTCCAGCAAACCCTCCATCCGAAAAGGGGCTTTGACGATGCGGAGTTTCCCTTTTTCAATGCGGGCATAGTCCAAAATATCGTTGATAATGCCTAAAAGCTTGTTCCCCGCCTGATGAATTTTGGTAATATATTCGCGCTGGGCAGTGGTGAGGTCTTTTTGCAGGCATAAATAACTCAAGCCGAGGATGGCATTCATGGGGGTACGAATTTCGTGGCTTACCCGAGCCAAAAATTCGCTCTTGGCGCGGGAAGCGTCTTTAGCGATAATCAACCCTTCTTCGGCTTGCAGACAAGCCTGCTGAGCTTCTTCGACCTTGGCACTGGCGCGTTGCTCGGCTGCGGTGAGGGCCGTGAGCCGCGCTTTTAAAACTTCGGCCATGTGGACAATGGCGGTTCGCAGCAGGCTTATTTCGTCGTGTCCGCTCTGCACAATGGTGGCGTCTAGGTGCCCCTGTGCAACTTTCTCAGCAAATTGGCGGGTCTCTACAAGGGGCTTCACGACCGCATGCCGCCAATAGCGCGTCAGCGCATACATCGCCCCAAATACGCCCAGCATAGACGAAAACGCGAGCAGAAAGAGCAGGGTAACTTCCCTTTTGCCCTCAGTGAGTTTATTCGTAGCGTCATCGTGCAGCACGCGGTGGAGAGAGTCGAGCAAGTCGACAGTTTCACTAAAGGTACTGACATACTCGTCGCCATGAACCAAGTCCCAAGCGATGCTATAGTCCGGTTCTGCGGCAATGGTGTAGCGGCCCTGTGTGTCTTTGAACAATCCTTGGTGGGCATTGACGGCCTCAATCGCCATGCCTGTGAGGACGTTAAGGTGCTCGTTGACCTCGCGTAGTTTGGACAGATAGACGCTTTTCAGCGTGGTTAGGGGCATTAAATCCAGTAATGCTACGGTTTCTCCCGGAGCAAGGGGCTGCTTGAGCGGCCGAGGAGCGCGCCCCTCGCGTTGATCAATAATCGCGATAAGGGCGGAAAGATCTTTAGGCTCATCACTGTTGAGGTATAGGCGAACTCTGTGCGTTTGCCGGTAGAGGCTATCGCGCATGTCGGTGGCGATTTGCTCGATCATGCGGGATTCAGCAGCTATTTCTTGCACGGCGAGCATGCGGGAACCCAGCGTAAAAAAACAGCCGGTAGTGATGCACACAAGAGCGATAGCAATAACACTGATACTGTGAATCGACTTCCCTATGCCCATACTCCCCCCCACAGTTGTGCTCAACATCATCTGAGAGTATTACTCGCTGAATTTACAAAAAAAATCTTGTGAAGCACTGGGCCATTCTTGAATTTTTACATCTACCGTCCCAGCTATTTGTGCCAAAGCTTCACGCACAAAATATTCGCGATGGGGTGAAAATACCAGTTTGAGCAGCGCAGTTCGTCTTTCTAATACCGTGAAGTACGCTAGATTATCATAGCCTTCAAGTAAAAAGCGGAACATTCCCACCTGTGAGGGGTTCATACATACCAATAAGCGCCCGCTTGAAAAGGGGACGGCTAGGGGCGGGCCGAGTTTTCGGGGCTTGCGCCTCCGGGGGGGGACTTGTGCGGGTACATTCATAAGAAAAGATACACCATGGACAAAAAGGTAGACGAGAACATTGTTTTAGAGTAATATAACTAACTCATGTGAATTTAATGCAAGGAGTGCCTTATCATGGCCCAAAAAAAATGTGAACGCAAGAAAGAACTGGCTCGTCGTCGTACACGTCGTGCCGATCGTCTGAAACAGCGTGTGCGTGAAGCAAAGGCTGCTGCAAAGACCAAATAGTTTTTGTGACAGATTTTAGGTGCGATTCCCCACAACCAAGCCCGACCGCCTTCGGTTGTGCTTGGCTGTGGGGAATCGCACTCCGTACTTATCCTACCTTGGGGAGCCTTCTCCCCGCGAACTGATCAGAGCCTGTCATGCCTATTTATGAATACCAATGTCCTGAATGTGCTAATATCTTTGAAGAATGGTCTAAAGCTTCTGAAATGAAAGAGGTCATGCCCTGCCCCTTGTGCCAGACCCCTTCTGAACGCATCATTTCACACACGGCTTTTGTGCTCAAAGGTGGTGGCTGGTACGTCACCGATTACGGCTATCGTAAAAATATTTCTGAAGATTCCGCCACGGCCGGATCTGCGGGCAGCGCCGCCGCTGTACCCGCCAGCGCTACGGAAGCGCATGTGCCTAGCCCTGCAAGCCATGCCGAGGCTCAGGGCACAAGCGCTAGCCCCGCACCTGCAAGCAGCCCTGCGCCCGCCGCTCCCACCGCCACAAATGCGGCAGGCTCATAGCCCACCTAACAACTTTTTTCCCCCCGCTTGCAGGGGGAGTTTTTTTAAGGATATTTCCATGATCGAACGCTATACCCGCCCTGCCATGGGCGCTATCTGGACACTACAGAATCGTTATGCTGCTTGGCTACAAGTGGAACTGGCCGTGTGCGAAGCTTGGCACCGCTTGGGGCGTATTCCCGCAGCGGCCATGGGCATTATCCGCCAAAAAGCGGCT
>JAVVPD010000017.1:0-32314 GCA_036655975.1 Desulfovibrionaceae bacterium
TGCTCTGCCTGTGGCCCCCACCAGTCCGCCCACAGATCCCGCCCCCAAGCTCGTCTCTGAAAACACCGCAACACACTGGCCCGACATGGGCCAAATGCTGGGCTCACTGTTTGTGTGCGAACTCCCCTCCCCCCCCAAAGCTTCCCCCGAGGCAAGCCCGCAAAGCATTACGGTGCTGGGTTTGGGGCTGCATCCGCACACCCTGCCCGCAGCCCACCACCAGCTCATCCATACCGCCCAAGTGCTGGCGGGCGGACAAGCCTTGCTCAACCGCTTTCCCGAGGCCCCTGCAGAACGTATTCCCCTCAGTGCAGCCTTGGACACGGCGCTCATGGCCCTTGAGCAGCGTTATTACGCGGGACAATCTGTTGTGGTGCTGGCCGATGGCGACCCGCTGTTTTTCGGCATCGGGGCCACACTTGCCCGTCGCCTTGGCCCTCAGGCCCTGCGAATCTTCCCCGCCGTCAGTTCTTTGCAAGAAGCCTGCGCCCGCCTTGCCCTGCCGTGGCACGATGTGGCCTGTGTGTCCCTGCACGGGCGCAATTCCTTTCACGCGCTCAACGGCGCCGTCATTGCCGACAAACACGTCTGCCTGCTCACCGACGCCCGTTACAGTCCCGATAAAATTGCCCGTCACCTGCTCGACCGTGGCGTGGACTGGTTCGATGCCCATATTTTTGAAAATTTGAACGGCCCCAACGAACAGCACCATCACCTTCCCCTGCGTGAAGTGGTCGGCAACGCCTTTGGCCCTGTTGCCACCCTACTCCTCATCCCCGCGCGCCCCCCCCGCCGCCCTGCGTCCGGTATTCCTGATGCCGCCCTTGCCACCGAAGGCGGCTTGCTGACCAAAGGCCCTGTCCGTGCGGCGGCCCTCGCCTTGCTGCGCGTCCACCCGCACCATACCGTGTGGGATGTGGGCGCAGGCTCTGGGGCCGTGTCTCTGGAAGCCAGTGCTCTGGCCCATCAAGGTTGTGTGGTGGCCTTTGAACGCGATTCAGGCCGCGCCCTGTGCATCAAGGAAAATCGCCGTCGCTTTGGCGCCGCCAATCTTGAAATCATTACCGGCGAAGCCCCCCAATGTTTGTACCAGCTCCCCACCCCAGACCGCATCTTTGTGGGAGGGGGCCTCAACGGTGACGCCGCCCACGATATTCTCACCACTCTCACCGAGGCTCTGCCTGCGGGCGGGCGGCTTGTCATCTCGTGCGTATTGCTCGGCAGTTTGCACCTCGCCTGCGAGTTTCTGCGTCAGCGCCATTGGCCCGTGGAAATCACCGCGCTTCAGGCCAGCCAGTCTGTCCCCCTTGCGGGGGATCTCCGCTTCAATGCCTTAAACCCTGTATTTTTGGTGAGTACGGAAAAAGCCTGCAGACAAGACGGGGAGGCGCTGCACCCCCATTCTGCGGGTGAACGAAACTATGAAGGGAAATATCGATGATGATGAAGGAAAAAATATGCGTGATGGTGTAACAGAAATGGGAACGGTCACTTTTGTGGGAGCTGGGCCGGGGGATCCGGAACTCCTGACTTTGAAGGGCCATGCCTGTATTGCGGCGGCAGACTTGGTGCTGTATGCGGGATCTTTGGTTCCCCCCGCCACCGTGGCTTGTGCTAAGGCAGGCGCGCGGGTGGTAGATTCTTCCCCGCTCACGCTTGAAGCCTGCCATGCCCTCATGCGCGAATATGCTATGGCGGGTCAACATGTGGCCCGCGTTCACACGGGCGACCCTTCCCTATACGGCACGGTACGCGAACAGGCCCAGTTACTGGAAGCAGACGGCATTGCCTACGCAATCATTCCCGGCGTTACCTCTGCGTGCGCTGCGGCTGCGGCAGCCGGACTGTCTTTCACCGTGCCCGAACAAACACAAAGCCTCATTATCACCCGTATGCAGGGCCGCACCCCCGTGCCTGAACGCGAAAAACTCCGCACCCTCGCCGCCCACGGCACGTCCATGGCCATTTACCTTTCTGCCGGAAATCCCCAAGGCCTACAAGACGAACTCAGCGCCGCCCTCCCCCCAGATACTCCCGTGTTGTGCAGCCACCGCGTGGGCTGGCCCGACGCCCGCCAAGCCTGGGCCACCGTGGGCACCCTGGCAAGCGTCATCACCGCTCACGCCATGCACCGCCAAACCATGTTTCTGGTTCTGCCCGCCCACAAGGCCAGCGCCACCCGCTCCAAGCTCTACGACCCCGAATTCATGCACGGCTGGCGGGGAAAATAAAAAAATCCCCACCCAAAAGTTGCCCCCTTACGGCAGGGCTTAGAGGGGAGGCAGGGCTTAGAGGGGAGGCAGCGCCTCCCCCCTATCTTCCCCCAATATATCTACAAAACTTTTTTCAACGTATCCAGCAGGCGCTGAACATTTTCAGGACGGGCGGTGTGCCCCATAAGCCCAATGCGCCAAATTTTCCCGGCGAGCGGCCCAAGACCAGAACCAATTTCGATCGCATATTCTTTGAGCAGGCGAGCGCGAATGGCGGCTTCGTCCACACCGGCAGGAATTTTTACGGCATTGAGCATCGGCAAGCGGCTTTTTTCTTCCACAAGCATGGCAATACCCATATCAGCAAGACCGTCCACCAATTGTTTATGGGCGGCAAGGTGACGGGCAAAAACTTTATCCTGACCTTCCAGCTCAATTTCCCGTAGCGCGGCGTACAGCGCATAGAGCATATTGACGGGGGCGGTATGATGGTAGGAGCGGGTGCTGCCTTCCCAATAATTAATAATCATGGCGAGATCAAGATACCAATTGGGCACCTTGGTCTTGCGGGCTTTCAGCTTTGCCACGGCGCGGTCCGAAAAACTGACGGGCGAAAGGCCGGGAGGGCAGGACAGGCATTTCTGACTGCCGGAATACACGGCATCGGCCTGCCATGCGTCGATATCCACAGGCATACCCCCGAGGCTGGTCACACAGTCCACCACATACAAAGCCCCGTGATCACGCACATGGCTGCCGATAGTTTCCACAGGGGAACACACGCCGGTAGAGGTTTCGGCATGGACGATGGCGACGATGGTGTAGTCATTGGCGGCTAATTTTTCTTTAACGGCATCCACCGTCACAGGTTCACCCCAAGGAATTTCCAAGGCGTCCACCGCCGCGCCCAAACGAGCGGCCACATCTTGCATACGTTTGCCAAACACGCCATTGGTCAGCACCAAAACACGGTCGCCTTTTTCCACCAGATTCACAAAACAGGTTTCCATGCCGGCAGAACCTGTGCCGGACATGGGCATGGTCAAATTATTTTTGGTATGAAACAAATCGCGCAATTGCACTTTAATGGCGTCCATGATTTCTACAAAATAGGGATCAAGGTGACCAATGGTGGGTTTTGCCAAAGCCGCGTACACGGCATCGGGCACACAGGAGGGGCCGGGGCCCATAAGCAAAGTGGGCTTAAGACCTTGGAGCAAATCTTTCATGGGTAAACTCCTTGTATAAGTTGCATGCACGAGAAAAAAACAGCAGGAACACCGGCCTTACAGGCCTTGCCCGCAGCATTTTTTGTACTTTTTGCCGCTGCCGCAGGGGCATAAATCATTCCGCCCCACCCGCGGTTCCGCGCGCACAGGTTGGGGATGAGCGGGAGGCTCCGTCCCCGAATAGGACACGGCGGCAGGTTCTTCTTTATGCTGGAATGTTTCCGCCGCCACGCCCTCATCTTCGCGCTGGATGCGGATACGGGTGAGGGCCTTAAAAATACGCTCGCGGATCAGGAAAAGCATTTGCTGAAATAATTCAAACCCTTCACGTTTATATTCCAATTTGGGGTCTTTCTGCCCATAACCACGCAAACCAATACCGTCGCGCAAGGAGTCCATGTTACGCAAATGTTCCTTCCAGCAACGGTCCAATTCTTCCAGCAAAAAATAGCGCAAGATATCGCGGTACAGGTCGGGGGCATCCACCTGCAATTGGGCCAGAATTTCCAGCACCAGCGCGCCCGCTTCTTCCCGCGAGGGCAGGGGGGCTTTTTCAGGCAACACACGGTCGATGGTAAAAACATCGCGCAGGCGGCTGCGGATGGCTTCTTCAATTTCGGGGGTGGGCACGCCCTTGGCGGCATGCAAGGGTTCGTACACATCTTCGAGCACGTCTTCCATAAATTCCGAAAGCACGGGATCAAGGTCTTCTTCCTGCATCAATTCACGGCGCAGGGAGTAGATAACTTCGCGCTGCTGATTCATGACATTATCATAATCTAGCAAGGTTTTACGGATTTCAAAGTGATGACCTTCCACACGTTTTTGGGCACTTTCCACCGCCCGGGTGACCATGGCGTTTTCAATGGATTCGCCTTCTTCCAAACCCAGTTTCTGCATCAGCCCCGCGATGCGTTCTGAGCCGAACAGGCGCATAAGATCATCTTCCAAAGACAGGTAAAAACGCGACGAACCAGGGTCACCTTGCCGACCGGAACGACCGCGCAGCTGATTGTCAATGCGGCGGCTTTCATGGCGCTCGGTACCCAGAATATGCAGGCCGCCAAGATCGGTCACCCCCTCCCCAAGCACGATATCTGTCCCGCGCCCCGCCATGTTGGTGGCGATGGTCACGCGGCCTGCCTGTCCGGCCTGCGCCACGATTTCGGCTTCCTGCTCATGGTGTTTGGCGTTAAGCACATTGTGGGGCGTGCCTTTTTTCTTGAGCATTTGCGAAATCATTTCCGAGGTTTCAATAGAAATAGTCCCCACCAGCACGGGCTGACCACTCTGGTGCAGGTCTACAATGGACTGCACGATGGATTCAAATTTTTCTTTGCGAGTGCGGAAAATCAGATCAGCGTAGTCTTTACGAATCATGGGCCGGTTCGAAGGAATGGACACCACTTCCAGCCCGTAAATTTCATGAAATTCCACGGCTTCGGTGTCGGCAGTGCCGGTCATACCCGCAAGTTTTTTATACAGGCGGAAATAATTTTGAAAGGTCACAGAGGCGAGGGTTTGATTTTCTGCGGCAACCTTAACATGCTCCTTAGCTTCCAAAGCTTGGTGCAGCCCATCGGAAAAACGGCGTCCGGGCATGAGGCGTCCGGTAAATTCGTCAACAATAATGACCTGATCGTCCTTAACAATATAGTCCACATCGCGCTTAAAAATATGGTGGGCCTTGAGCGATTGCAAAATGTGATGTTGCGCGGTGATATTGGCGGGATCAAACAAGTTTTCAATATTCAATAATTCTTCACAATGCGCCACGCCTTCTTCGCTCAACATGGCGGTACGGGCTTTTTCGTCCAAAGTAAAATCGGCGGGGCGCAATTTGCATACCACCTGATCCATCGTATGATACGTGCCCACGGAATCGTCGGTGGCTCCAGAAATAATCAAAGGGGTACGGGCTTCGTCGATGAGGATGGAGTCCACTTCGTCCACGATGGCAAAATTATGCCCGCGCTGCACCAATTGGTTGGCATAAAATTTCATATTATCGCGGAGATAATCAAAGCCGTATTCGTTATTAGTCCCGTAGGTAATATCCGCACCGTAGGCGGCCTTGCGTTCCTCATCGGACAAGTCGTGGATAACCACGCCGGTGCTCAAACCCAGAAAATTGTACAATTTTCCCATCCACTGTGCGTCACGTTTGGCAAGGTAATCGTTCACCGTTACCACGTGCACCCCCAGACCGGACAAGGCATTCAGCACCACAGGCAGGGTCGCCACCAAGGTTTTACCTTCACCGGTTTTCATTTCCGCAATTTTGCCCTTGTGCAGAACAATACCACCGATCAACTGCACGTCATAATGGCGCATGCCGAGCACCCGAACCGAAGCCTCGCGCACAATGGCAAAAACCTCGGGCAGGGCTTCTTCAAGACTGCGGCCTTCTTGCTGAATCTGCTCGCGCCAGTGTTGGATGCGGGCGCGCAATTCATCGTCACTCTGGGCCTGCATTGTTTCTTCAAAAGCATTGATGGCTTTAAGCTGTGCTGTCAAACGCCTAATATATCGTTCGTTCTTGCTACCGAAGATTTTTTTGAACAAAAAACCAAACATGCGGTCTCCAACGGCTTAGATGATGTATAAATGACATACTTAAATAATGCATAAAATGCTAAATGGCAAATAGATCAAAATGGAGTGCAAATGTCTTGACCTGAAAGGCAATGCGTGTGAGCATACAGGGAGATTGTGTAGAAGGTCACAAAGTATTGCCTCACCACAGCGGTGGACAGACGGGTAACAATGTAGGGGGGATATTCCTTGGTATATTGGATCATGTTTGCCTGTATGATGCTGGTGTGCGCTGTTTTGTATCCGCTATTGCGGAAAAACTCCCCCCAAAGCCGCCCTAAAATCGCCCCTGTCCCCAAAGGGCAAGCGCGTATTCATGGGCCCTCGCTGTCATGCTCGTGTGAGGAATGGCGTAGCCAAAGGGCGCGTTTCCGGCAAGGTGACCCCCGCAGATTGTGCGTGCACCTGTGCCAATACTTGAGCGAAGACATTTTACGCATCCCCGAAGCCTTAATCCCCTTTGCCCAGACCATCAGTCTTATGGGCGAGCAATCCACGGGCATCCCCTATCTCCCCCCCGCCTTTGCCTTTGTGCTGGGTGATTCCGGCTATATCTCCACCATTGAACCCAACGCCTACCCTTGGACCACTGTGTATATAGGGCGCACGGTCTATGCCTTCAATGTGCAGGACGGGCGCTGGGGCGAGGGCGGTATTCCCCCCTTTGCCGCAGATATCGGTAACCTCATTCAGGCCGAAACCCGCCGCCGCCTTAGCCGCCAGAAAAATGCGGAAAATACCGCAGATTCCCCAGAACTCTAAAGTAAATTTCGCCTACGCCTACGGGGCGGGCGGCGGTTCCCGTCGCCTTTGCGCGCCTCCATCCCGTACCTTCAGCGCTGCTGCCCGTGTATTTTGGCTAAAAATAAACGCCCATAGGTGGTAATGGAAACCTTTTCCCCCGCACCTTTGCTATAACGGGCCACGCCCATACGCTCAAAAGTTTTGTGAGAGCGCAAATTGCGGACGATTTGTGAAAACTTGTCATCACTGCGCCCTTCAAGAACGTCCAAGTCTTCACCGTGGGGGTGCAATTTTACCCGCAAGGCGGCAATCAATTCAGAGGTCGTTGCGCTCCCCCCCAGCTCCACCAGAATCTCCAAAGCAGGGGGTATCAGGTCACACTCACGGATGCGTTCCCTCATAATAGCTCCTAAAACATTTTTGATTCCAGACGCTCCCACCGGCGCTTTACGGCGAAAGTACATTTCGCCTACGCCTAAGGGGCGGGCGACGCTTCTCGTCGCCAGAGCATTTAGGCTATTTTCAATAGCAAAATGCTCTAATGATAACTCCTAATGAGCAAATGTTCGGCATTTTTATCGTTTCTATTCATAAAGCTGACAAGATATTTTTTGTCAAAGGCCTGAATAGACAGGCCTTTATTCGCGTATAATTCCACGATAAAAGGGGTACTTTTGATAACCAACATCCACTGGGCTTTACAGCGCTTCAGCAAATAGTTTGCCAGTCGCTGGTGATCCTCCTGCGTAAAGGTATTCTGCAGATAGGTGCTAAAATCCGAATCGTAGGGCGGATCCAGAAACACAAAGTCTCGCTCTTGAGGCTCGTAAGTATGCAAAAAGGATTCAAAATCCATATTGGCAATCACGGCGTCTGCCAAGCGCCTTTGTAAAAAATCAGACCGCAAAAAGGCCATTTTTTTGGCAAAATTTTTACGATTGTAGCCTATACCGCCGTAAGGCACATTGAAACGCCCTTGGGCATTGTACCGAAACATGCCACTATAGGCCATACTGTGCACAAAAAAGAAGAGCACCCCCTGTTCGGCAGCACTGCCCTGCCCTTGCTCTATGTCATTATACACCGCACGGCAGGCCGTATAAAAACCGCTTTTCAGCCCAGATTCTATATTCTCCAGCACATCTTTTATCTCAAGACGGTGTATTTTCTGCTCAATACTACGCATACGCACTATTTTTTGTAACAGATTATGCTGCATATAGGTCAACATACCTTCACGCACAGAATGTAAAAAATGCCGTAAAGGTTTTTGCAAAATTTTACACTGCTGCACCAGCAAAGCGTCACAGTGCTGTTGCAGTACCTCTACAGAAATTTTTTGGTGCGCGTAGCTGCTATACCAATCAAGATAGCTTTCCGCGTGATTCTGCACATGCTCGGCAATCGCTTCCCACACCTGCATCAATTCTGCACAACATGCGTAAAAAGATTCCTCTTGCACCACTGTGTACAGATTCACAAGGCCGTAAGATTTATCATTCAGAAACATATCCCCCGAAGGCTGCACAGCGGTAAACACTGCCCCACCACCCACAAAAGGTTCAAAATAATTTTCATACTGCTGCGGAAGACTAGGGATAATAAATTTGAGCTCTTTTTCTTTGCCACCAGCCCATTTGATAAGAGGCTGCACTTTCCCCATGGGGGAATCATCAAACATATTCTTTTCCAATACTTAAAGGATATATCCTACCAGCCGCGCGCCGATAGGGACAGACTCCACCGGATGGCGGACAGGCGTAAAGCTAGGCACGACAACATCCCCAGCCAGATTCCGTATTGATTAGGTACAAGCACCGCGCACAAAGCCGCCAAAAATGCGGCAGTAGCGTAAATTTCCTTACGCATTACCATAGGAATTTGCGCCGAGCACACATCACGCAGCATGCCCCCGCCGATGCCCGTGATCACGCCCATCATGACACACGAAATCCACGGGTAGCCCATCGACTGCCCTTTCAGCGCCCCATAGACGGAAAACACCGCCAGCCCTATGGCGTCGAGTACCAACACGGGAGCGTCGAGCCGATGCTTGATATACCGTAAGCCGAAAAAACCCACCCCCGACACGGTGACAGCCCAATAGAGCATATCCGTGCGTTGTAGCCAGAAAACCTCGGCATCCAACAATATGTCGCGGATGGTTCCCCCCCCGAGGGCGGTGAGCACCCCCACCACCACCACGCCAAAAATATCCAAGTCCACGTTGGAATCACGCGCGGACAACACACCGCTCAGGGCAAAAGCCGCTGTACATATCCACTCAAGATATAGGGGTATTTCCATGTAGCGCTGTGCTCTCCACACCCTGTATGTTTAGCGCGCCCCCTTGGGGAAAAGCACCACACCAATGGTTTTTAAAATAATTTTAATATCAAGCAATAAGGACATATTTTTAACATAATAAAGGTCATATTCCAGTTTATGCCGCGCGTCTTCCACCGAAGCCCCATAGGGGTAGCACACTTGCGCCCAGCCCGTGACCCCAGGCTTGACCGAATGCCGCAAGCCGTAAAAAGGGATATCCAACTTGAGTTGCTCGACAAATTGCATCCGCTCGGGGCGCGGGCCGATCAGGCTCATATCCCCATTCAGCACGTTCCACAATTGGGGCAATTCGTCAATGCGAACCTTACGAATAAACTTGCCAAAACGCGTTACCCGGCTGTCATTTTTCTGCGCCCACACCGCGCCGTCTTTTTCTGCATCCTGCCGCATAGAACGAAATTTGTATACCGTGAATTCCTTTTCATGCAGGCCCACCCGCTTTTGGGCATAAATAATCTGTCCCGGTGATTCGAGGCGAATAATCACCGCCGCCAGCAACATGACAGGGGCGGTAAGGAGAATCAAAAAACCAGAGGTGAGCACGTCAATGGCTCTTTTCAAACGCCGCAATGAACCCCGCGTGTTCAGGGAAAAACCGTCGTTCAGCAACAGCCATTCGTCGCTGATCTGCATAATCGGCAGACGATGCACCACATGCTCGTAAAAAGAACGGATATCCACCACCATGGTGCCCCGCAACTTTGCCAGCAATAATTCATGGGCAATATCATCATCAATGGGCGAATCGGGCAGCAGCACAATCATGGTTGCCATGCGCTCTTGCGCGATTTCCAGCGCCATAAAGGGAGGCCCAAGGCAGGGGCCTGCGTCCGCATCCACATCCCCTTCACCCACATAGCCAATAATCTCTGCGCGGGGCAGGCTTTGCCCCAACAATTGACGCACCTTGCCCGCCCTGTCCACGCCGATGAGCAGCACGCGCATGGGGTGGGTCAACTGACGGGCAAAAACATTATAAAAATAACGCCAGCCCAAACAGAACATAAAGGACAAAGCCACCAACACCAGCAGGGTTTCACGGTCAAAGCGCCAATGGTCAAAGGAATAGGAGAAGGTAGCCGAGCTGATAATCCCCAGCACACAGGCCACCAGCACCCGCCCCACCGTGTCGCGGAAATCTTCTTCCCCCACGCCGTAGGCATCCAGAATATAAAAAAAGAGCAAATAGAAAAATAAGGTGAACAGCGATGCGCCCGTATAATCGTCAAACACGAATAAGTCTGGAGCCAGTGTCAATTCCCCAGCCACCAGCAATGCCACCACAATACACAAAAAATCCAAAACTTGTAGCAGCGCCATACGGTAATTACTAATCACAAGAGCCTCCTCATGAAAGCCAAAATATCACCTGATATACACGTAAATTATGCACCCATGTTGCTGATAATGTGCGCGGCCACTTTCTCCGCGTCAAATTCTGCCTCGGCCAAAGCACGGCCTGCCGCGCCCATGCTGACTACCAGCTGTGGATTGTCGATAAATTTCTGCATGGCCGCCGCCAGCGCGGGCGGATTCTTCAAAGGCACCAAAAAGCCGTTTTCCCCGTCCGTGACCACCTCACGGCAGCCGGGGGCATCGGTCACAATGGCGGCCCGCCCCGTGCTCATGCCTTCCATTACCGAACAGGGCGTGCCTTCCCGCCACGAAGGCAGCACCATAACACTGGCCGCCGTCAGATAGGGGCGCACGTCACGGGTTTCGCCCAAATATTCAATGCAGCCTTCGCGCTCCCACGCCCGCACAGTGTCCAGTGGCACCGCCCCCAGCCCACTTTCCGGCGGCCCCAACAGTTGAAATCGGGCTTGGGGTGACGTTTTTTTTACTAAACGGGCCGCCTCGGCGTATTCGTACAGACCCTTAGCCTCGATAAGTCGCCCCACCAGCAAAAACACCGGCGGACATGCGGGCGGCGCTGTGAACGCAAAATGCGTGATATCCACGCCCGTTCCCCGGCACAGTACCGTGGGTTGCTGCGCGCGCAAAATGCCTTTGCGGCGGAACAAGGCCAGATCATCCTCATTTTGAAAAAAAACTGTTTCCGCGCCTGCCAAGGCCATTTTATACAGGCCAATAGCCAACAGGTGCACGAGCTTTTTCCCCGCCGAATCCGCCTCAAAGGTGTAGCCTAGTCCGGTAATCGTGGCAAACACATGGGGCACCCCAGCCATGCGCGCGGCGATGCAACCATAGATGACCGGCTTAATGGTAAAGGTAAATAGCATCTGCGGCTGTTCGGCCTTGAGCAGACGCACCAGTGCCCCGGTGGTGGCAAAATCACGCACCGGATTCAGGCCTTTACGATCCAGAGGATAATGGCGAACCTCTGCCCCCAAAGCCCGCAAAGCGGTATTGGCAGCGGCATCACCGTCAGGCACCATGCACACAACCGCATAGCCGCGCGCGCGCATGCGCCGCACCAGCACCGACCAGAAATTGACCATGGCGCGGGCCTGATTCCCCAAAAGAGCTATTTTCATGCCGAGTTCCTTCCCGTATCCCTAAAGCATTTTTGATTCCAGACGCTCCCGCCGGCGCTGTACGGCGAAACTAAATTTCGCCTACGCCTGCGGGGCGGGCGACGCTTCTCGTCGCCAGAGCATTTAGCTATTTTCAATAGCAAAATGCTCTAAAAATCTTGCAGAATGATAACAGGCGCAAGGCCCTCTGAAAAGGAGAAAAACAGGCTCCTCAGGGCAGGGAAAAATTGCCGCTATTGATAAAACCTTTAAGCATTTCTTTGCCAGCAATTATATGCTGATAGCCCTAGCTTTATACTTGGCTATGTTGACACAGACATTCTATTTCGTCTACTCTATAAAGGAAACATCCCCGCTCGACAGCGCGTAAACAAATGCGCCGCCGACAAACATAAGGAGCGTACATGGAAGGCACCGTTTCTCTTAAAACATTAGCCAGAAGCACGCTCCCCGGACGCACAGATCTGGCGCAATCCTTGTCTGGGGTCATCCTCGCCGTATTCACCCTCATGCACCTCTGTTTAGTCAGCTCGGTGTTGCTCAGTCCGGTCATCATGGATGGCCTCGGATGGATGCTTGAAGAAAGCTATCTCGCGCAGATTTTCGGCCCCCTGATCTTCCTCCTGCTCATTTTTCACTTCACCCTTGCCGCCCGCAAAATACCTTTCAGCACGGAAGGCTTGAGCGTCTACCTACAGCACGCCAAGGAAATGCGCCACCAAAGCACTTGGGAATGGCTGGCACAAGTGGTCAGTGCCCTTGTGGTCTTGGTTTTTGCCAGTATCCATATGTATGAAGTGCTCACCACCCTGCCGATTACTGCGGCTAAAAGCGCCCTGCGCGAACAAGGCGGCTGGACCCCCCTGTACATCGTATTGCTCATCAGCGTCGGTATACACTTGAGCCTCGGTCTCTTCCGCGTGGCTGTAAAATACGGCTATGTCACGGCGGAAAACCGTGCGGTATGGCAGCGGCGCACCTACATGTTGATTGCGGCCTATATCATCATCGGTTTTGCGACCATGGTGCGTTTTCACTTTATGCCCGTCTAAGGGGGAGAATACCATGCGAATGTATCAATCTGACCTCCTGTGTATGGGGGCAGGCCTTGCGGGCGAGCGTGTAGCTGTGGAAGCCGCTGCTGCGGGCTTTGACGTCATGTGCCTTTCGGTTGTGCCGCCCAAACGCTCCCATTCGTCCGCCGCCATGGGCGGTATGCAGGCGGCTCTTGGCAACTCCGCCATGAGCGAAGGCGATTCGCCGGACGTGCATTTTACCGACACGGTCAAAGGTTCCGACTGGGGTTGCGACCAAGAAGTAGCCCGGCTGTTTGCCAACACCGCCCCCATTGCCATGCGCGAAATGGCTTGGATGGGGGTACCATGGAGCCGCGTGGTTCCCGGTGTGCACACCTATTATAAGGGCGGTAAGCCTTTTGAAGCCGAAGAAAAAGAAGCTAAACGCGGGCTCATCCACTCCAGAGCCTTTGGCGGTACGGCCAAGTGGCGCACCTGCTATACCTCCGACGGCACGGGCCACGCGGTCTTGTTTACTTTGGACAACCGCCTGCTGCAAATGGGCGTGGCTATGCACGACCGCATGCAGGCCGAGGCCCTGATTCATGACGGCGATAAGTGCATGGGCTGCATCGCCCGTTGCCTGCGTACCGGCGAATTGGTGGCCTATTTAGCCAAAGTAACCTTAATTGCCACGGGCGGTTACGGGCGCATCTATCCGGCTACCACCAATGCCGTTATTTGTGACGGCGGCGGTCAGATCACCGCACTGGACACAGCTTGTGTGCCTCTGGGCAATATGGAAGCTGTGCAATTTCACCCCACCGGTACCGTGCCCACCGACATTCTGGTCACCGAAGGCTGCCGGGGCGATGGCGGTACCCTGCTGGATGTGAACGAATACCGCTTTATGCCCGATTACGAGCCGGAAAAAGCCGAATTGGCCTCGCGTGATGTGGTATCGCGGCGGATGGTCGAACACATGCGTAAAGGTTTTGGCGTGCCCAGCCCCTACGGTGAACATCTGTGGTTGGATATCCGGCATCTCGGCGAAAAACACATCACCACCAATTTGCGCGAAGTGTACGACATTTCCACAAAGTTTCTGGGGGTCAACCCCATTCATCAGCTCATTCCCGTCCGGCCCACCCATCACTACAGCATGGGCGGCGTACGCACCAACAAAGACGGTGCGGTCTACGGTCTTAAGGGCCTGTTTGCCGCTGGCGAAGCCGCCTGTTGGGACATGCACGGCTTCAACCGTTTGGGCGGTAATTCCTTGGCCGAAACCATCGTAGCCGGACGCATTGTGGGCAAAAAAGTTGTGGAATATCTGCAAGGGCACGAAAGCACCTTCAGCACCGCCGCCATGAACGCCACCGCCACGCAAGTGCGCGAACGCATTGATAACATGGTACACGCGCGCAAAGGCAAGGAAAATTGCTATGCCCTGCGCGCTCTGCTCCACAAAACCATGATGGACAATGTGGGCATTTTCCGTAACGGGCCAGACCTCCAAAAGGCCGTGGACGCCTTACAGGAATTGCTGACCCGCGCCGAGGGCATTGCCTTGAGCGGAAAAATACACGGCTTCAGCCCCGAACTTTCCATGGCCCTGCGTATTCGCGGCATGATCAAGCTCGGCCTGTGCACGGCTTACGGCGCGTTGCAGCGTACAGAAAGTCGTGGGGCCCACGCCCGCGAAGACTATCCCGCACGCAATGACCAGCAATGGCTCAAGCGTACTTTGGCCTCGTGGAAGGAAGGCGACAGTCTGCCCACCTTAACCTATGAAGCGGCAACCCCCTTCTACGAATTGCCTCCCGGCGATCGCGGCTATGGCGGCGGGAAAATTATTACCGCTGATATTCCGCAGGACCAATTGCGGCCCTTCGGCGCGGCCTAAGCCTTGGTGGGCGGCGGCCCGCAATGCCGCCAAGGCCATTGCTCATCTGCACACAGAATTTTTTTATACGGAGTATCCATGGGACGCAAACTACACATCGAAGCATTGCGCTATAATCCGCTTGATCCTGTTAGCAAGCCGCATATGCAGTCGTACTACATTGAAGAACACCCCAGCATGACCCTGTTTGTGGCGCTCATGCACATTCGTGAAACCCAAGACCCCACCCTGCAATTTGACTTCTGTTGCCGGGCGGGCATCTGCGGTTCGTGCGGCATGGTCATCAACGGGCGGCCCGGCTTGGCATGCAGCACCCAAACCAACAGCCTGCCCGAGCATATCACCGTGCACCCGCTGCCGGTATTCAAACTCATCGGCGACTTGTCCGTAGACACGGGCACTTGGTTCCGCAATGTGGGCACCCGCCTCGAAACGTGGATTCATACCACCACCGCCTTTGACGAAAAAGCCCCAGAAGAACGCATGCCCAATGAAACCGCCACGCATATTTTTGAGCTGGACAGGTGCATTGAATGCGGCTGTTGCATCGCTGCCTGCGGCACCGCCCGTATGCACGAGGATTTCTTGGGGGCCACGTCCATCAATCGCATGGCCCGTTTTTTTATTGACCCGCGCGACAATCGTACTGAACAGGATTTTTACGACCTGATCGGTAATAATGAAGGCGTGTTCGGCTGTATGGGCCTGCTCGGCTGCGAAGATGTCTGCCCCAAAGAATTGCCCTTACAAGACCAATTGGGAATTATGCGCCGTATGCTGGCCCTGCATTCGGTCAAAAATATTGTGCCGCAAGCTGTGCGTAACCTTTTGAACAAGAAGTGTTGTTGTCATGAAAACCATTAAGGCCCAAAGCCTGCACCGTGCGGTGGTGGATATGATTCTGCGCGCACACCGCAGCATCCGCCCTGACGTGCTGGAAGCTTTTAAAAAAAGTTATGCCGCCGAAACCCTGCCCGTAGCCCAAGAAGTTATGCGCCAATTGTTAGAAAATGCCGACTATGCCCAAAGCTCAGGCCTCCCCCTGTGTCAGGATTGCGGTGCGGCAGTATTTTTTGTGGAACACGGGGAAGACGTGCGCCTTGCAGGCGGAACACTGGTGGACGTGCTGAATACCGCCATGGTGGAAGCCTATGTCAAGGGGAGCCTCCGCAAGTCCATCTGCCACCCCTTTACTCGCAAAAATACCGGGGACAATAGCCCCGCCATGATTCACACGGAGCTTGTCCCCGGTGATAAAGTCCGTATCCGCTACATGGCTAAGGGCGGTGGCTCCGAAAACATGAGCCGCGCCACCATGCTCACCCCCGCCCAAGGCTGGAAGGGGATTAAGGACTTTGTGATCACGCGTATGGCCGAAGCCGGCCCCAACCCCTGCCCCCCCACCATTGTGGGCGTAGGCGTGGGCGGAACCTTTGACATTGTACCCACCTTAGCAAAACAAGCGCTATTCCGCCCCATTCCCGTCCCCCATGCTGACCCCGAAATTGCCGCTATGGAACAGGAGCTGTTTGCAGCGGTCAACGCCCTCGGAATCGGCCCCATGGGGCTGGGGGGCAAAACCACCTGTCTGGCGGTAAAAATGGAAATTATGCCCTGCCACATTGCCAGTCTGCCGGTAGCTATCAATGTGCAATGCCACTCCTCCCGGCATGAGGAGGTCATCCTATAATGGCTACCTATACTTTGCACACCCCTTTACAAAAAAGCGATCTTGTCAAATTGAAAAGCGGCGACAAGGTGCTGCTGAACGGGATCATTTATTCCGCCCGTGATGCCGCCCATAAACGCCTGTGCGAAAGTCTTGACAAAGGCGAAGCCTTGCCCTTTGATTTACAAGGAGCCGCCATCTACTATATGGGCCCCGCCCCCGCCCCCGAAGGCCATGCCATTGGCTCGGCGGGGCCGACCACCTCGTACCGGATGGACGCCTTTGCCCCGCGCCTCTATAGTCTGGGCTTGGGGGCCAGTATCGGCAAGGGGCGCCGCGCCCCAGCCGTGCGCGAGGCCATGCAGTCCTATACAGGCGTATATCTGGGCGCCACGGGCGGCGCGGGTGCGCTGATTTCCAAATGTATCATTGCCGCAGAAGTGGTGGCCTATCCCGACCTTGGGGCGGAAGCCGTGCGTAAATTAACTGTCAAAGATTTTCCCCTTCTGGTCATCAACGATGCTCACGGCGGCGAACTGTATGTGAGCCCTGTTCTTCCTGCATAATTTAACAAAGGACTTGAATTATGGCCCTGTATACAAAACAAGAAGCCCTTGATTATCATGAATTTCCCCGCCCCGGTAAGGTAGAGGTGCTGCCTTCGGTGGCATGCGATACCCAAAAAGATCTGTCCATGGCCTATTCCCCAGGGGTGGCTGAAGCCTGCATGGCTATCCATGCGGACGAAACACTGGTGGACAAATACACCGGCCGCGCCAACCTGATTGCCGTAGTTTCCAACGGCACCGCCGTGTTGGGCCTTGGCAATATCGGCCCTAAAGCCGGAAAACCGGTTATGGAAGGCAAAGGCGTGTTGTTCAAAATGTTTGCGGACGTGGATGTTTACGATATTTGCCTTGCCGAAAAAGATCCCGACAAAATCATCGCTATTGTTAAAGCGCTGGAACCCACCTTTGGCGGCATCAATCTGGAAGACATCAAAGCCCCTGAATGCTTTTATATTGAGGAAACCCTCAAAAAAGAAATGGGCATTCCCGTGTTTCATGACGACCAGCACGGCACTGCCGTCATTACCACCGCCGCCATCATTAATGCCTGCGAAATCACCACCCGCAAACTGACCAATTGCAAAGTGGTCATCTCCGGCGCGGGCGCAGCCGCCATTGCCTGCGCCAACCTGTACGTCACCATGGGCATTAAGCGTGAAAACGTGTTCATGTTCGACTCCAAAGGCCTGATCCATCAGGGGCGTACCGACCTGAACGCCTATAAGGCCGCCTACGCGCAAGCCAAAGCCTGTACCCTTGCCGAGGCCATGAAAAACGCAGACGTGTTCCTTGGCCTATCGGTGAAGGACATGATCAACAAAGATATGGTCAAAAGCATGGCGAAAGACCCGATCATCTTCGCCTGTGCCAATCCAAACCCGGAAATTTCCTATGAGGATGCTAAAGAAGCCTCACCCCATTGTATTATGGGCACAGGCCGCACCGATTATCCCAACCAGATCAACAATGTGTCGGGCTTCCCCTTCCTGTTCCGAGGCGCCCTCGACGTAGGCGCCACCGAAATCAACGAAGCCATGAAAATTGCCGCTGCCAAGGCTCTGGCGGCCCTTGCCAAGGAACCCGTGCCCGAATCCGTGTCCCAAGCGTATGGCGGAGCCAAATTCAGCTTTGGCTTTGAATATGTCATCCCCAAACCCCTTGATCCGCGCATCATTGAATGGGAAACCCCGGCTGTCGCGCAGGCCGCCATGGACTCCGGCGTGGCAACCCGCCCCATTGCCGATATGGATGCCTACCGCAAAAGCTTGGTAATTCGCGTGAACAAATGCCGCCAACGCTCCGCCAACCTGTATACATCCTATACAAAATAGACTTTATATTCTCAAAAATTACGGGGCAGGCTGTCATGGCCTGCCCCCAGATTGATGACCAAACCCGCTTCGCACTTAGACTTGCCCCAAGCAACAAAGCATGGTATAAAACTCCTTTGCAGCAAAATTTACTGGCCATACGCAATGTACGAAGAGGGCATTCCCATGATTGATCTCCGCAAAAGACATTTCCTTAAATTACTGGACTTTAGCCCTGCTGAAATCCTGTACTTACTCGACCTTGCCGCGTATCTGAAATCCGCCAAAAAAGAAAAACGCGAACATCAATACCTGACAGGCAAGAATATCGTACTTTTATTTGAAAAAGATTCGACGCGTACCCGTTGTTCTTTTGAAATAGGAGCGCACGATCAAGGGGCTTTCACCACCTATCTCGGCCCTTCGGGTTCACAGATGGCAAAAAAAGAATCCATGGCCGACACCGCCCGAGTCTTGTCACGCCTGTACGACGGCATTGAATACCGTGGCTATGGGCAGCATATTGTGGAAGAACTGGCCCGTTTTTCCACCGTGCCCGTGTGGAACGGCCTGACCAACGAATATCACCCCACCCAAATTCTGGCCGACTTTTTAACCATGCGCGAACATTGCCCCAAACCTTTACACGAAATTTCCTTCGCCTACCTCGGTGACGCCCGCTACAACATGGGAAATTCCCTTATGATCGGCGCGGCTAAAATGGGTATGGATTTCCGCTCTGTAGCCCCCAAAGGCTCACAGACTGACGAGCATATTGTCAATATTGCTCGGGATATTGCCCAGCAGACCGGCGCGCGCATCACCGTAACCGAAGACGTGAACGCCGGTGTGCGTGACTGTGATTTTTTGTATACCGATGTATGGGTGTCCATGGGCGAAGACGCCAGCGTGTGGCAGGATCGCATTCCCCGCCTGATTCCCTATCGCGTAACCAAGGAAGTCTTGACGGCAACGGGTAACCCGCAGTGCAAATTTCTGCATTGCCTCCCCTCCTTCCACAATCGTGAAACAGACATGGGTGAAAAGCTGTATACCAAATTTGGCCTTGAATGTATGGAAGTAACCGAAGAAGTTTTTGAGTCGCCCGCCAATGTTTCCTTTGACGAAGCCGAAAACCGCGCCCATACCATCAAGGCCGTCATGGTTGCCACCCTGTCAGATACTTTGCCGAATATTTAAGCGGACGCGGAGCCTGGAATGCAAAATCCGACGGTTGTTGTAAAGTTTGGCGGTCACGCCATGACCAAGCCGAACCTATGCCGCGCTTTTGCGCGCGCTTTGGCGGTGTTGCAAAGCTCCATGCGCCTCGTGGTGGTACACGGCGGCGGCCCGCAAATCAGCGCATTGCTCCAGCGCCTGAACATTGAAAGCCACTTTGAAAAAGGCTTACGCGTGACCGATGCCGCCACCATGGAAGTGGTCGAAATGGTTTTGTGCGGGCAGGTCAATAAGGACGTGGTAAGCCTATTTCAGCACCACGGGGTGAACTGCGCGGGTATCAGCGGTCGAGACGCGCACCTGTTGCGTGCCCGCCCTTTGAACCCCACTCTGGGCTTTGTGGGCGAAGTGCACAGCGTACAAGCCCACCTTGTGCGGGTGCTTTTGGACGGGGGCTACATCCCCGTAGTGGCCCCTGTTGCCAGCGACAGCACCACCGGCCACAGCCTGAACATTAACGCCGACACCGCCGCCGGAGCCTTGGCCGGGGCCTTGGCTGCAGACTATTTTGTGCTGCTTTCCGATGTGCCTGGGGTACTGGACGCTGACAAAAACCTTATTCCCCGCCTAAACCGCGCCGCCATTGCCACCCTTAGCGCACAAGGGGTCATTTCCGGCGGCATGATCCCCAAGGTAGAATCGTGCCTGCATGCCCTCGATCAAGGATGCCAACGTGCCCTGATTCTCAACGGTGAAGTGGAAGGCAGCTTGGAAAAATATTTGCAAGAACACGCCCCCTTGGGCACTATCATCGAGCGCTAAACCCCGTTCCCGCTTCCAACAACGGCAGGGGGAGCGCCCACCCGCGTGCCCACGGGCAAAAATTTTAAACCAGCAACATACATTATTCTTCCTTCAAGGCGCGGGTCATCAGCTGCACCACCGCTTCCCCCACCGAAATATGGCCTTGCACAATCCCGCACACGGCTTCGGTAATCGGTGCCGACACCCCCTGCGTCTGCGCGACCTGTTGCAAAGCCTCCGCCGTTTTCACTCCTTCCGCAACCATGCCCAGTGAGCGGGTAATCGCCTCCAAATTCTCGCCCTGCCCCAAGCGCAGGCCCACCTGCCGATTGCGCGACAAGTCCCCCGTGCAGGTCAAAGTCAAATCCCCAAGGCCCGACAGGCCCATGAAGGTTCGCTCCTGCGCGCCCAAGGCCACACCCAAGCGTCGCATTTCCGCCAGCCCCCGCGTCATCAGCGCCGCGCGACTGTTGTGGCCCAGCCCAAGGCCATCGCACATGCCGGCGGCTATCGCCATAACATTCTTCATGGCTCCGCCAAGTTCTACACCGCGCACATCCGTACTGGAATAACAGCGGAACCATGAGGTGGAAAAAACCTTACGTAGCCGTGCGCCCACGGCTTCATCCGCACAGCCTAACACCACAGCCGTGGGTTGATTTTTCATGACTTCTGCGGCAAACGACGGCCCAGATAAAATAGCGTACACCGGCTGCAATGCATGCAGCACCGCATTGACCACCTGCTCCATGGTATTATTAGTATGCAATTCTAAACCTTTAGCAGCATTTACCACCACAAGCCCCGGTCTCAAATACGGAACCAGCCCCCCCAAACAGGCGCGCAATTGCTGGCAGGGCACAGCCAGCAACAATAGGTCTGCCTGAGCCACACAAGACGCGTCGGTATCCGCCTGCACCGCACTGTGCAACGCATATCCCGCCAGATAACGGGGATTTTCATGCTGAATATTGATAGACGCCGCCACGCGCGCATCACGCAGCAGCACCCGCACCACATGCCCGCGCACAGCCAATAGATGGGCCAGAGCTGTCCCCCAGCTTCCACCGCCTACCACAACAATATGGAGTGAATTTTGTTGTAAACGCTGCATATAGGGCCTTTTGTGTTGCTAGCGCCCGTAGGGCGTAGGTTTGCCCTCCACAGAGGGCAGGCAATTACGTTGGGCTGTCTGCTTCTTTGTCCCGAATTGCACCAGAAACATGCCCACAAAAGCCGTATTTTTGTATATTTCTACCCGATAGAGCAGAGCACTCTTGTCGAGGGAAAAGCGTTCCTTAAAGTGTTTGCGCGTCAAGAGCATACCGCTTTCGTCGGCCTTCCCCGAATCCACCCCGATAGCATTGACTCGATAGCCCTCCACGGGGGAAACATTAAAATGTTCGCGAACCGTAAGCACCTGCCCCAAAAAAACGTGTTGTTCCGTGTTGTCCACCATCACCCGCATACTATCCAAGCCGTTATCCATCTCACGCCAGTCGGGGCGGATACGGGTCATGATGCGGTTGCCGTATTGCACGTTCAAATACCCTGAATCCGGCACCACGGCCATGATGGGTTTGGAGCCAATGGCTGGGCCGGGGCCGTTGCGGGGCAAAGGCAAATAGCCCACATAGGGGCGGATATCTTCCAAAGGCAAAACCACACGATTATTGGCAAAGGTGACGCTCAAATCACTTTGCAGCGCCGCCGCCACTCCGTGGGGGGAAAGTTCAAAATCACGTTCAAAATGCACCCCAGCTTCGCGCAAAAAACCCTCCACAAGGCGCAAATGGTAGTACACACGCATATCAATGGCAAATTCTTTACTGGCTTCCAGCCCAAAGGCGGCCTTGCCATGACGCACGGCATACCACGACAAGCTTTTTTCCATTTCACGGTCACCCTGTGCGGTGCGGGTGTTGCGGACGTGATATTTATGCTTGTCTTGCAGCAGGGCAGCGTTGGCATATTGGGTGACACGATCCGCTAATCCGCTGAGGTGACTCAAAAACACACTGCGATCATCCATGTGTTCCTGATCAATAATAACAGCTTGTCCCCAGCGCGCGGGGTTGAAGAGCGGCCCTTCGTGTTGATGACGAAAAAACCCGCTGCCGTCGTGCAAATTGAGCACAAGGCGTACTTCCGATGCGCGGATAAGCCCTTGAATACGGGACACGGTGGAATATTCAGGGTCAGTAGTGTCCAAGCGGGCAAATTTTCGATTCATATCGCCATGGATGCCCCGTGAGCGTTGAACAATACTAGGAAAATTCAAATTTGGCACTACCCACAAGGTACCGGCATGCACCCTATAGCGCGTTGCTAACAAAGTGGCGGCCGAAAAGCCCCCCGGCTCGTCCCCCTGAATGCCCCCCACCACCAGCACCACGGGGGCGGTGGTGCCCAGCTTGAATAAACTAAAATCCATGGAAGTCTGAATATCTTTGGGGCCAGCCCAAGCCACCGCCCCCCCCCAAGCAATACACAGGAGCATGAAAAGCATGCCCTGTAGCACTCTTTGCCAATAGTCATTCACCATACAGGCGTGTCCCCTTGTCGTCTAAATCCCCAAAAACTTTCGTGCAGCAGCACGGTATACATAATATCTATTTCACAAAAGCCTGTAAAAGTATAGCAAGACCACGCTTCACACGGAAGGATACCGCGCAGGCCCCCACAAAAAAGGCACTAAAGCGGTACAACAAGCCTTGCCAAAGGGACTGTGACCTCTTATTATACTTACGAATCAATTCAGGAGAATGTTTATGACAAGTCAAATAAAAACTGCGCTTCTTCTTGCGCTGATGTCGGGCATTATTATTGTGCTGGGCGGTGCTTTGGGCGGCAAAACGGGTATAATTATCGCTTTTGGGCTGGCCCTCGTCATGAACGTGGGCAGTTATTGGTATTCGGACAAAATTGTGCTGTCCATGTACAGCGCGCGTGAGCTTGACCCTGCGGACGCTCCCGCACTGCACGCCATGGTTGAAGAATTGGCGCGCAATGCGGGTATTCCCAAACCCCGCGTTTGCGTTGTTCCTGAGGAGGCGCCCAATGCCTTTGCCACCGGACGTGACCCAGAACACGGGGTGGTTGCCGTAACCGAAGGCCTTATGCGCCTGCTCTCGCCCGAAGAATTGCGCGGGGTGGTCGCCCACGAAATTGGGCACATTGCTAACCGCGACATTCTCATCCAAACCGTGGCGGGTGTGATGGCCTCCGCCATTGTATCCATTGCCAATATCATGCAATTTGCCGCTATTTTTGGGGGCAACCGCTCCAATGAAGAAGGCGGAAGCAGCAATATTTTTGTAACCATTGCCATGGCTTTGTTGGCCCCCATTGCCGCGTCCATCATCCAAATGGCTATTTCGCGTTCACGGGAATATCTGGCAGACGACACCGGCGCATATATCAGCGGGCAGCCCCTCGCCCTTGCCGGGGCCCTAGCAAAACTGCAAAACTACAGCCAGCAGATCCCCATGCGCCAAGGCAATGCCAGCACGGCTGAAATGTTTATTGTGGCCCCCCTGTTTGGGGGCGGAATCGGGAACATGTTCAGCACCCATCCCCCCATTGAAGAACGCATCGCCCGCTTACAGCAAATGGCACGGGGCTAAGATGATCCACATCCCCGAGCTGTCCGCAGAAAAGGTGTGTCCCGATCTGCTCACCTTTATCCAACAAAATCCGTGGCATCAACACTTGGGCGTCCAAGTAGAACAATTGCTCAAGGGCAGCGCACGTCTCCGCCTGCCCTTCAGGCCGGAATTTATCGGCAATGCGGATCGCGGTGCCCTGCACGGCGGCGTGCTTGCCTCACTGGCCGACATTTGTGCCATAGCCACAGTGTGGACCTTTTGCCGCCCCGCAGACCGCAGCGCCACCGTAGACCTGAAAGTAGATTATTTACGCCCCGCACCGCTGGAAGATATGATAGCGGAAGGGGAAATTCGCATGCTTGGAAACCACTTAGGCAATGTTTCCGTATATATACGCCCAGCTAGCACCCCTGACAGAACAGTAGCGGAAGCCAGAGCAGTATGCTACACTGTGCGCGCATAAACCGTTATGAGGCATCGTTTTCACCCATAACCTATCAAAAAGTTCGTGTGAACTGTACCCGATATTGTTTTTACCCTTGAGGAGACACATATGACTGTGCGTAATTCTGCTTTTTTCTGCCTCCTGGCCTGCATTGTGCTTGCCGCTGGCTGTGTTGCCAGCAGCCCCAACCAAGGGGCAGACACCGCCACACCTGCCGCCAGCGACCAATGTGAAAATATCTACGCCTACGCACCGGGGGCCTACATCGTTAATATCGTTAGTGGTGATGCGGTTATTCTTGACCCCTCAAGCAACGACTTTTTCCTATTCTGTAGCCCTGAGGCTGCCCAAAAGCACTTGAATAAGCGCATTGCCGACCGAGAATTGCCCCCGGGAGACTGGAAAGTCTACCATGTGTTCGGCAAGTGGGAAGAAATTGCCAGCGAAATCGGCCCCAATGCCTATCTATTGAATGTTCCCGCTCCCATTGTGGACTGGGTAAATTAAAAAAAATCGGGGGAGCGTAGGCTTCCCCGATTTTTTTTAGAGCGCTTTATGAGAGAGCGCCTGGAATCAAAAATGCTTTAGAACGGCACTTCGTCCATGCCGCTGGCTTCAGAAGGGAAGGCTGGGCCGAGGTCTTCGTCCCGATGCGGGGCTTTCTGGGCAGGACGGGCAGGCGCACGGCGTTGTTGCTGGCTGCCGCCCTCATGACCACCACCCGCACTCTGATCATCGTAAGTATTGCCGCCCGCCGCACGGGCCCCATCGCCCTTACGGTCAAGAAATTGCACCCGCTGGGCTTTGATGTCAGTGGTGTAACGATCTTGGCCTTGCTGATCCTGCCATTTACGGGTTTGCAGGCTGCCTTCCACGTACACAAGGCTGCCCTTGGCAAGAAAATTCGCGCAATTTTCAGCGGCTTTTTGGAACACGGACACCCTGTGCCACTCGGTACGCTCCACTTTATTGCCGTCTTTATCCATATAGCTTTCATCGGTAGCGACATTCAGAGAGGCAATGGGCATGCCAGACTGGGAATAGCGCAATTCTGGATCACGCCCCAGACGACCGATTATCATAACTTTATTCAACATATATATCCTCTCTTAGTATTATTTGTACGCGTCTTCAAGCCTGTCGAGCAGCGTTTCCAGTTCATCACTCAGGGCATTGGCCTCACGGGGATTCCATTTTTCCAAGGCCCCTTCGATACGGCACTTCATGTCCACAGCCTTTTCAATACCCTGCCCCAAGGCGGCACGGCGCGTTTCAGGCCACTTCATAAAGGCCAACCCGTCGCCCAAGGCGGTGACCATCTCCATAACCCCGTGTTTTTCGTGTTTCAAAGGCACAGTAAAGGCCAGTTGCGCCAAACGCGGCCACGCCTTCACCACAAGGTCTTCGTCCCATGTCCACGAAGTGACCCGAATTTGTAAAATACGTCCCATATTATTCCCGTTCCGGCCATTCGGTTTGCACCCGCATGACGACTTCGGCAATGGCGTCCTGCTGATCGGGCGGACACACGCCGATCAAGGGTTGATCAGCGTCTACATTGTCGGTGTGTTTAAAGTACACCGCATAAATAATACCTTTAGGCCCGGTGTACAGCACGGGCACTTCGCGCTTCATGCGGGACATGATGAACAATTCCATACCCTCGCTCACCGTCACCGCCCGCGAACCCGAAGCGCGCACCTTCTTATCCACATCAGGGGTAAAATAGTATTTAGCCCGTTCCGGAGCTACAAATACGTGCAAAGCCCGCTTCAGGATAATGGCTGTCACCTCATCCCGCGACAAAAAATGCCGCAACGTCACCAGAGGCGTTCCCGATTCCACAAAGCAGCCTTCCAATTCACTGTGCAGCAGGCTCACTTCGCCTTTTTGCGGCGCACTCAAAGGCTTGGGATTTCTTTCGCGGTCAATGGTTACCAGCAGAGTGCCCGGCTTTTCCTTCCACGTCCCCTGCGGGCCGTGCACCGCATCGCCCTGTTGCAAGGCGGCAAAGCTCACGCGCCCCGTATGCGGGGAACATATCTGTATTTCTTCATATGGTGAAGATTTAATTTCGTCTAACAGCGTTGTAACGTCGAACATAATATACCCACTCTTAACGATAATAAAGATTGCGACCGCCAACGGTAAGCAGCGCCTGTTTGAGATTGGCACGAATATGGCGGCGATCCCAAATGCCCTGAATATGCCCGCGTGACAAAGCCCGATAGGAGCGGTGATATTTGGGGGGGATATCCATGCCGGTGGTTTCTTTAATCACCCCCGGGCCGGCGAAGCCGATATTAGACGAGCGCACGGCAAACTGATAGGGCGAACAGCCGAGGAAACTGGCGACAGGGCCGGCAAAGGAATTGGTGTCATAGAGTACCATATATAAACCGCCGGATTCAATATACCGACGCACAGCCACGGTACAGCGGGGCATTTGGATAACCCCATGCGTGCCTTCCTGAATGCGTATCCCTGCGGTACCGTGCACATAGGCCAAGAAAGGATAGCGGTTTTTCATGGCCCGCTCGGCGGCTTCCACAAATTTCTGACCTTCGGCCGCGCCCACAGAACCGCCCCGAAAAGTCCCCATGAGCATGGCCACAACCATTTTTACCCCGTCAATGCGGGCTTCAAAGGTCATACAGCCGCTTTTGGATCCAGTTTTGCGCTGGGCTTCCAGAATCTTTTCGTCAAAACCTGCAAAATTGAGCGGATTACCCGCTTCTATTTCACTGTTGAATTCAAAGACAGAACCTTCGTCAAAAACATTTTTGACATACCACTGCGGTTCCATGGGAAAATGATAGCCGCAATAGCTGCACACGCCCGCAAATTCCGCAAACAGGTCAGGGCCCCACAGGTCAAGGCAGCCGTAAGTGGCGGCATTGGGACAGGTGAGGGTGCGATCTTCCTTATACCGTGGGGAAATATAATTCCATTTACTGCGCCGGGCATCGTCCGACCATGTGGACAGGGCGGTTAATTCCCCCGCAGTATTCTTACGTTCTTTTTCGGGCAGCTTGCTGGTCAAGCGCTTCCACGGGGCAAGCAGCCGGCTTTTAAATAAGGCCCATTCCCCGCTCACTTCTTCCATAAACACGGTGATGCGCCGCTGGTGCTTGCGATAAAAATCGTATTTGAGGCGATTCCAACGGGTCAGCAGCATATCCGCCCCCGCGCGCCACACCTTGGTCAGAAAAGGCCTGCGATCACGGCAGGCATAGCGGGACAATTTCAAAAACTTTTGCTGGCGCAATGCGACAAGCCGAGTCTTGGCGGCTCCGCTGAGGCCCCAGCGCATATGCAATTCGTCCAAATTGGCTTCAGGATTACGGCGGCGGCGCAGCGCAATCCCCCTAAAAGGCGTACGGGCGCGGACGCTGATCAGCACCTCGTCAGTGGCGCGCAGAATTTCCTGCCGCAGCAAGCGGTAGAAATCAAAATGGTAGGGGCGCGCGCCGAGAGACGGTTCCTGAATGATACCGTCAATATAACCAAATTTCAAATTGTCTTGGGCGGTAATTTTAAGCGAGTCCGCACAGCGCTCAATAAGTTCGGGCGTGGCGCGCTGCCCCGCTTTCAGACGGCCTTCAATAGCTGCGGCGCCTTCGGGGGAAATGACCGAATAATAGCCGTGGGACATCATCAAGCGTTTGTCAGCCAGCCCAATAGCTTCGGCCCCGCCAGAGCCGCCTTCCGAAATAACCGCGATCACGGGAACACGCAGGCGGGCCATTCCATAGATATTGCGGGCAATTTGCTGGGCCGCTCCGGGATAGTCTTCTACAGGATAGGAACCGGGGGTAAAAATAAAGGTATGGATGGGAATGCCTTCTGTTTCGGCAACCAGCATGTATTGCATGGCTTTAGCATTGCCCCACGGTTTAACGGAACCGCCGTTACGAAATTCCGCACCGTGCCCTTTTTCCTGCCCGATGACCATCACCGACTGGTGATAGGTTTTCTTACCGCGCCGTCGGGTAATAATGGCGCGGGCAATGAGCATGCTGGGGTCAATACTGTGTTCGTCTTGCCCGCCTATTTCGGTGAAATTGTCATAGACGTTTTCCAAAATATCACGCAGGCAAATGCGATGCGGATGGCGCACAATACGCACCTTATCCATGGGGGTGATATTGCCCTCAAGGGTGCGCTCAATAAAGCCAAAGAGTTCTTCAAGACTGGTCAGCTCGGTATACGGGTCTGAGCACAGGCCGTCGGTGGCACGCTGGGTGTAGGCGACAAGTTTTTCTTGCAGCAATTCAAGCTTGTCTGCATGCTTTCCGTCGAAAATATCCCGCGCATAGGAAAGCCTTTCCGTAAGGCTTTGAATACGTTTTTCTATATTATTATCCATGGTATGCCTTTCTATACATCATGGCTCACAGCCAAAGTTGCGTAAACAGGGCGGCAGCGCCGCCACTCACGTTAAAAGCGCAAAATGCGTTCCGTATTGGCGCGCAAAAATTGCACATTGGACTTCAGGGATTCTCCAGCTTTATTGTGCCCTTGCAGAACCAAAGTATCAAGAAATTCTGCGCCACGCTGGCGGGCTTCGGCAAGATCCGCACCCCAGATAATAGCCAAGGCGAGGTTAGGGTCAAATTCGGTAGGAATTTCGTAGGGCACATCCGTAGGCACATGGGTGAACAGGTTCAGCCACGGCTGTTCCTGCCACTGGAATTTTTCAATCCGACCAACCCAAGGGCTAAAGCGATTATCTGGGTCTTCAGCGATCAAGCGGTATTCAATGCCCACGCCGCTGAAAGAGATATCCTCTTGCTCGTAGCCCAGCGGCTCCCCAAGGCCAATGCGGATTTGCTCGGCAATAATATCCACATCACCTTCGCCTTTAACATTGGCAATACGCGCGGACACCCCGTTTTCCACCTGAATGCGGGTGTTCACTTCCATCAAAAAGGGCGCGCCGTCACGGGTGACAATCCACTCCCAAGTCCCCACATTGTCATACCCCACTTTGCGGGCCATGGTCAGCGAGTGCTGCACGATATCACGCAAAACTTGGGCCGCGTCAAAAGAATACGCCATAGAGGAAGGATCAAAGCCCGGAGCCACTTCAATACGCTTTTGCAAACCTGTGGATTGAATGGAACAATTACGAGTACCGAAATGCACAGGGTTTTTCCCCGTCCGGTCAGAGACAATTTGCACTTCAAGGTGGTTAAAATCCTTGATGCGCTGCTCAATAAGTACGCCTTCGTCCTTAAATTGGCGCAAGGCATAATTGCGAGTACGCCGATAGACCGAGCGGAACAGGTCAATATCGTACACTTCCTCAATGCCCATACCGCCGCCGCCCGCCGAGGCTTTGACCAGCACCAGTGGGCGCTTGATGCCCATCTGCAATTGAAAATCGAAAACATTTTTGGCAATCTTTTCGGCTTCCATTTCGTCATAAATAGGTCTGTCAGACCCAGGCACCGTGGGCACCCCAAGACTACGGGCCAAGCGTTTGGTATTAATTTTGTCACCCAGCTCGCGGATAATTTTCCACGAAGGGCCGATGAAGATAAGTTTACGATCCCGCTTAGTCACGCGGCGGGCAAAACGGAAGTCCTCGGCAAAAAAACCGTATCCGGGATGCACGGCACTCGCGCCAGAATCATCAGCTACAGCCATTAATTCGTTGGCATCGTGATAGGACGAAACCCGATATAGGCTTTTCTCGCCACCCAATTCACGCGCAAGACGCACATGACCGGAAGCTGCGTCTTCCCCCGTAAACACACACACAAAGGCTATTCCGAGCTTTTTACACGCCCGCATAATGCGGATGGCAATCTCGCCCCGATTAGCCACAAGTACCTTATGTTGCTGTTTCTCCACTCGTTTCTCCATCATCATCGTACTCTCTGGCAAGGTTCTTGCGTTGAGCGATTTTTCGCTTCTGTATTTCTAAAATAAGCTTGTCGAGCTTGAATTCCTGATGCCTTGACACATTCATAAAAGCACAGGCCGCCAAACCATCGGGAATCAAGCGCACAATTCTGGCCTGCAAAGCCGCAAGCAGCACTTTATCTCCCGCCATCAGATCTAGGGTAAATTCATGGCCCACCACGTAGGCGTGCAAGGGCATAGCAAGACTACACCCGCTGGCGCTGATATCGTGGACATCGAAACGCGCGCCATCCGTAAAGCGGGCGAACAGTCCTTTAACCATGGCCCTGAACGCACTACGCTGTACAGGGTTAACCTGTATTAGGGAAAAAGAAAGGTCGTCAGAGCCACTCATTTATTTTCCCCCCTTCATCACCCGGCGCTGCAAAACAAATTCTACGCGCCGGTTACGCGTACGGTTTTCCGCAGTCGTGTTCGGCACCAGCGGTTCAAGATCGCCAAAACCGGTGGCGGTCAACCGCGAAGCTTCAATACCTTGTGCCAGCAAATATCGCAAGACGCTCACCGCCCTTAAGGCGGAAAGCTCCCAATTATCTTTAAAGCGCATCCCCGGCGGCGGCGCTTCACTATCGGTATAGCCGCGCACGTCAATCTGCTGCTCACGGCGGTGCACAAAAATTTCTTGTAATACCTGCAACACCTTGTGGCTTTCAGGGCTCAAATTCTCCTGAAAGCGACCAAATAAAATATTGGCGGGCAAACGCAGGGTGATGGTGCCTTCGTCCAGCACCGCGCCCACCTGCCCTTCCACGCCGTTGCGGGTTAAATAGCTCCGAATTTCATTAAAAGTCTCTTTTTGCGCTTCTATTTGCGCTTTACGCATTTTCACCGCTTCGTGTAATGCCCCCTGATCTCCCTTACTTTCAGTGGCGACAGGGGGCAAACCCTTGCTGTCACCGCCCAAGGCTCCCTTGATGGAGCCAAAAGATTCTGTAAATTTTGACGGATCCAGCGTGGACAACGAATACAGCAAAATAAAGAACACCAGCAACAATAAGCTCATGTCCGCAAAGGTTGCCATCCAGCCTTCGTCCGGCGTGATTTCTTCATCTTCGTCTTGCAGCGGCCCGTTATTCATAGCATTTTCCTTATACGCCTGCCAAAAGCACCGTTTATCTTTTGTTCAGCGGCTTGCGCTCATTGGGCGGTAAGAAGGAAGACAATTTTTCGTACACCAAACGCGGATTATTATTTTCTAAAATGGACTTGGCCCCTTCAAAAATAACTTGCAGCGTAAGTTCTTCTTGCATGCTGCGGGCCTTCAACTTACCCGCCAGAGGCAAAAATAGCAGATTAGCCAATATGGCCCCGTAAAATGTGGTTAAAATAGCCACAGCCATAGCCGGACCAATGCTCGTCGGGTCTGCAAGGTTGGCAAGCATCTGCACCAGACCGATGAGCGTACCGATCATGCCCATAGCCGGTGCCAGTGATCCGAGGCGCGTAAACACGGCAATAGCGACATTGTGCCTTTTTTTCATAGACACAATTTCAATAACCACGGTGTCGCGGATCAAATCCGGGTCAGCGCTATCGGCAATTAATTGGGTAGCTTTTTTCAGAATAGGATTGGTGGTCTGGATTTTTTCTAGGGCGATAATGCCTTCTTTGCGGCTGATTTCCGCAATTTTAACCATGGTGCCCACCACATCGCGTGCGGGCATCCCCTTGGAGGTAAAAGCCTTTACCGCCGCGCGGAAAGCCTGTTTGACCTCCTCAAAGGGGAAACACACCATAAGTGCGGCCAAAGATCCCCCAAAAACAATCATCACACTAGGAATATCTATAAAATTACCGGGTTGCGGGCCAAGGAATATGGCTCCCAACACCAAACCGAAGCCGCTTAATATGCCACCCAGCGTTGCAATATCCATTGTTACCCCTATTCCCCTTGGACATCTGAACGTAAGCATGCTACGCATGCCGCGCACGTCACGCATCCTCATCGAACCCGCCAGCCCGGCACGAGTATACGCAGACAGCAAAAGTTTTTACGTGAAATTCATGTACACAATGAATTAAGGACATATTGTATGCAAAATCCCCAAGAAGTCCAGTCCGCAATTGCCGCAATCAAAGTGCTTGTGCCTGAAGCGCGGCCTAAGATAGCCATTGTGCTGGGCACGGGGCTTGGCGACCTTGCCGGAGCTTTAGAAAATTCTCAGGCCGTCAACTATGCGGATATTCCCCATTTTCCCCTTTCCACGGTAGAATCACATGTGGGCCGCTTGCTGTTTGGCACTTTGGAC
>JAVVPD010000018.1:0-9429 GCA_036655975.1 Desulfovibrionaceae bacterium
GCCCCCATATTGACGGCGCCGTCATAGAGCACAATCGCCAAGGGGATAGGCAATTTCGCACATTTGGTAGCGTCCCAAAAATGTTTTTTGAACAATTGCGCGGCTTGGGCCTTGGTGCAGGCACGGATGTCGTCGGCATCAATGTCGCCGTCGTTGTCAAAGTCGATTCCCGCCAAACTGTGCGCGTGCTTGCGGTCAAAAGCATTGCTGCCGTCACAGCTGCGGGCCAACTTGCGGCACTCTTCCTGTGCCAATTCGCGCAACCAGCGTAACGACACCCCATACT
Source organism: Desulfovibrionaceae bacterium (assembly GCA_036655975.1). GTDB lineage: Bacteria > Desulfobacterota > Desulfovibrionia > Desulfovibrionales > Desulfovibrionaceae > CASQEL01. The sequence continues at coordinate 287 of JAVVPD010000018.1, forward strand.
TGGTAATCCCGCCCGGATCGGCAGGGTGGTCACTAAGCCCCCCCTCCCACTGGGCCGTGAACTTGTGCGCGCACGCAAAAGTGCTGTCCATATCCTTCTCCTTATAATGCTTTGAGAGTGCATCGGGATCTCCTGCTCAAAAGTCGTCCCAGCGGTGCAGGAGTGGTGGCACACAACGCGGCATCCCCCCTGTGAAGGCACAATGCCGAGATTTGAGATTTTTCTTAAGGTTAAAGCCCTTTACCCCCTCTCAGCCCGCAAGCACCAAGGATTTTCGGAGATTCGTTGTATTTTTTTACCCCTTTTTAGCCCCTTATTGCCTGTAACAGACTTATTTATAAAGTAAAAATAAGTGACCCTTTTTTTCCTATGCCCTTATCACTTGCAAGAGACTGAAAAAACAAACTATAGGCAAAAAAAGAACCGTCCATGAAGGCATAAAAGCCTCTGCACGGACGGTTCGATGAACAGTGGAGGGAAAAAACCTAGGGCGCGACGGACTCCTCGCGTGCAAAATTTTTAATAATATCGCGGATACGAACAGCAGACAACACATGACGGACGGCCAAAACCTGCACCGCCCTACGCCGCGACATGCCCCCCTTCTCAAGGCCTGTACACTCACGCACTATGGAAACATTACGCACATGACGCAAAAACGCACTGCACCGGGGAATATACACCTCCGTACCGCCATAAACCCGCACAAAACGGTCCGTGGCCCGCACACCCAAGACCTCAACGAGCGCTATTTCCCGGGAGTATCTTCCTAAAGGAACACGAATCACCGTTCCGCCGTAGAGGTGTATCAGTCTTTGAAAGCCCGCAGCACTTTCCACAGCCCGCAAAATCAGACGGGCCGAAAGGGGCAAAAATTTTACCATCCGGTACACAGCCGTTTCACTGGCAGAATGCCCAGACGCGCCACTAATCCGCTGGGCCAGCACCACGGCTGAAACACGGCATGCCCCACGGCCATGGCGGATTACCTGTGCTGGCGGAGAAGATGCAGTGTCGTGTCCGCCCTCAGGCATTAGCTGCCGCCGTCGCCGACGACGCCCCACAGGGGCAGACGCACTGAAAGTGCTTTTACTGTACACGCCCACAACTGCCCCCAGACAAAATATGGGGACAGGGCAAGCCCGCATGGCCCAAGGGTACAGACGAGTCAGGAGAAGACAGGGGCGGAGGAATCAAGCCTTGCTCCAGCCCTTCCACCTGCTCGGCTAGGGCCACAAGATTGGCCCGCGCCAAAGTAAGCAGTGACCAATCCTCGGTGCCCACTCGTCCTACCAGCACGCCCAGCGCAGCGCTGACGCTGCGTATGTCGTCACTAATATTTGTCATGCCTTTCTCCTTCGGTTTTCTGTGCCAATAAATTGTTTGTCTATATCCACAAGATGTTTTCTTGTTTCTACAGCTTTTCATTTTCATTGGCAAGCATTTTCCAGATAAAAAAACTTTAAGTTTTAAAAACTAAAAGAAAAACTTTTTATTGACTACGCTTTACAAGCCGTATTTAAGGATTATATTTTTTACTATGCGATGACAATATGTTATACATATTGCACATTGGCACGAAATAGGCTATTGCTCTCTTGCAAATATCGTGTCTACAAAGTTTTACGGGAATATCTCCAAGAAAAACTTTGTAAGATGACAGAATTTAGCACTTTGCTCCAGAAAAAACAATAAATAAATATTGGATTACTTATGAGCTCTTCCCAAGTCTGTACTCCCGTTTCCGGGCTACCTCTGGCGGGCTTCGGCAAAAGACTGCAAACACGCCGTGAACAGCTACATATCCGCAAACAAGAATTGGCCTCAACCATCGGAGTCAGCCTGACCACCATCCAGCAATACGAAAATGGGCAGATGCCCAAGGGGGAGTTTGCGGTGCGCCTTGCCAAGGCGTTGACCTGCTCGCTAGACTGGCTGCTCGCGGGGGAAGAGCGCGGAGAAAACAATATTGTTGATACCAGCAGCGCGCGCCTTGTGATGGTGCCCATGGTGGAGGCACGTCTTTCCGCCGGGCTTGGCAGTTTTGAAACCGGGGGAGAGTGCTTGCGCCACTACGCATTCCGCTGGGATTTTCTGCACCGCAAGGGCAATCCCTCCGCCATGGTACTCCTTCGTGTGGCGGGGGACAGCATGCAACCCCGAATTATGAATAATGATGTGGTATTGGTGGATCAAGGGCAGTGTAATCCCATACCGGGCCGTATCTATGCCGTGGGTGTGGAAGAAATGGTCTATCTAAAAATTGTCAACGCTGTACCGGGTAAATTGATTCTTTCTAGCGTCAACGAAGCCTACCCGCCCATTGAAGCCCATACCAGTGAACAATTGGGAGACCTTGTACGCATCATCGGCAGGGCGGTGTGGGTTGGACGTGAACTGGATTGAAATGGTGAGCTAGGCACAACATTTGCGCTAACATACTCCCCCCAAGGGCTCTAAAAAAACACTATAAACTCTTGACAGCACTCCCCCGCATGCGCTACTCAAACTAAACAGCTTTTTTATTCTTTTGTCAGTCTTATGCAACGTTTTTTATGCACTAAGGAGCTTACTATGATGAAACGTTTTTGCCTTGCTTGTGCTTTAGTTCTCGCCTTGGCCCTGCCCGCGCAGGCCGAAGTAAATGGCGTGTATGGCGGCATAAAATTTATTGATTCTATCCAATCCACCGGAAACACGTCCGTGTCGTCAGATACTGACAATATTACGGATCAATATAGCCAAAATAGTGTTGGCGGCGGTCTTTTTGCTGGCTATGACTTTTACCCCAAATTTCAGGTTCCCCTGCGTGCGGAACTTGAATACGCCATCCGCTCCAACACCCAAACAACGTGGAGCCAAAATTATAATTTTTCTGACGGAAGCCACTCCGCAGAACTGAAAGGCGAATGGAATCTGCAGACCCTGTTCTTCAATGCCTATTATGACTTTCACAATTCCACCGACTTCACCCCCTACATTGGGGCGGGGGCTGGTCTCGGCTTTATTAGCAATAAATACACCGAATATCGTGACGGGAACGAAGTCGACAGCAGAAACAAAATGAATACCGTGTTCGCATGGAATGTGGGCGTAGGCGCTTCCTATGCCTTTAACGAAAACATCTCTGCTGACCTTGGTTACCGCTTTGTGGGCCTTGGCGAAAACAAAGTGGACGGTTTGAAAACGAATCCTTATGCCAACGAACTTTCGTTGGGTGTGCGTTTCACCTTCTAAGTTTTCCGCCTTAGCTCTTTTTTTCCGCAACAGCCCCTGCCCTTGGCGGGGGCTGTTGGCGTAATATAGCCCCTAAAAAACCCCAAAGCCATTGCCAAGCGTCACAAAAAGTCCTATTCTTGGGCAACATACCTTCATCGACAATGCAACCCTTGCAACAAGGATTTACCGTATGATCTACGAACGCATCTTGCTTCCTGTCAGTGGCAAATTTAAAGGGGAACGCGCCCAAAAAGCCTTGGTTCACGCCCTCAAGCTGACAAGTGCAGAACTTGTACTGCTGCATGCCTATCAGCCTCTACCCAAAATTGTTGGGGGTGAGGCGCACACCGCATTAGTCGCAGAAGCCACCTCCAACAGCCTTACCCTCCTCTCCACGATCATCAACCAAGTCCAGCAGGCAGGGCTTCCGTATAAAATACGTATTGTAGAAGGCGCTCCCGCCGAAGCCATTATCCACATCGCCGATGAAGAAAAATGCGATTTGATTGTCATGTATACCGACGGGCGCGATGATCTGGCTGATATGCTTATGGGCAGCGTGACCGAACGTGTTTTGCGTAACACCGACGTCCCCCTATTAGCTATCCGCCGCTAACAAGGACTATACGTGCCCACCTTTTGGCCAACGCTGCTCACATGGCTCCTCTTCCTCGGGGCACACGCCCTGTCGTGGGGAGCCATTATTCACGCGCTGCTCCACAAGCGCGACCCGCGCTCCGCCCTCGGATGGACGGTTACCGCTTTATTCCTGCCCGGTGTTGGCGCGCTTATCTATTTCATTTTTGGTATTGGCAGGGCTGAAAGCCGTGCCGCACGGCTCATGCGCGTTGCGGGGGTGCCCGCCGCCAGTGACCGTAGCCTGCACGGCGGCCCCCGCCCCTGCGCCCCCCCGGGAGATCTGTCCGCTGAGGCCTTGCCCCTTGCCATGCGCCGCAAGGCCCACCTGGGCCGCACCCTCACCGGACGCCGCCTTGCAGGAGGCAATAACCTGACCCCCCTGTATGACGGCGAGCAGGCCTACCCTGTCATGCTCAACGCAATCCACACGGCGCAGCATCATGTTTTTATGACGACCTATATTTTTAAGGGGGGTATCATCGGGGAGGAATTCATTCAGGCCCTCAGCGCCGCCGCCGCCCGCAACGTCGATGTACGCTTGATTATCGACGGACTCGGCGGCACCCTGTATTCATGGACTCGCCCGTGGCGTGTGCTCAAAAAAAAGGGCGTCAAGGTCGCCCAATTTCTGCCCCCCAGCCTTGACCCTTTCAATCTGTCCGTCAATTTACGTAATCACCGTAAGGTGCTGGTATGCGACGGCACAGGTTTTACGGGGGGTATGAATATTGCCGATGAAAATTGGTACAAAAGCCCTAAATTCAGTGTGCAGGATATTCATTTCTGCTGCCAAGGCCCCATTGTGGCTCAATTACAAGAAGCCTTCTTGCTTGACTGGGGCTTTATCTCCGGTGTCTACGAGCAAAGCTCCCCCATGCACAGTCAGCACAGCGGCGCCGCCCTGTGCCGCATGGTTCTTGACGGCCCAGGCTCCGGTAAAGACCCCCTCCACGACCTCTATTGCGGCAGCATCGCCACTGCCGAGCGTTCCGTGTGCATCATGACCCCCTATTTCCTGCCCACCCACGAAATGATCGCCAGCCTCAAAACGGCTGCACTGCACGGCGCATGTGTACGGATTATCATGCCTGCAAAAAACAATCTGCGCTATGTGCAGTGGGCCTCGTGGCATTTACTCCCCCAGCTGATCGAAGCCGGTGTGGAATTCTACCTCCGCCCTGCCCCCTTCGCCCACACCAAACTGCTAATTATCGATACGGACTACACCCAAGTAGGCTCTGCTAACCTCGACCCCCGCAGCTTGCGCCTGAACTTCGAGCTAAATATCGAATGTTTTGACCCCACCCTTGCCCTTCAGCTTAACACCCACTTTGAAAACGTGCGCCAAAGTAGCCAGCCCATAGACCTCGAATACCTTCAGGCCCGACCCTTGCTCTACAAAATCCGCAACGCCGCCTGCTGGATATTCTCGCCATATTTATAAAAAATAGCGGGAAGATTGGCCCCCACAGCTTACGACAAGCGCATTTTAAAGTCTTCGTAGCCAAAACTGCGGTGAAGGCGAAGGGTATTCGTGGCGGGTTGATAGCTGGCAATGGAGGGGAGGCCCAAACCGTTAAACGTAGTGGTTTTTACCATACTGTAATGGGCCATATCGCAAAAAATACAGCGGTCACCAATGTTCAAAGGCGTGTCAAAACTGTATTGACCGATAACATCCCCAGCAAGGCAGGATTTGCCCGCCAAACGGTAGCTGTGGGCCTTGACGTGGGGGGCGGCGGCACCGATGATTTCGGGGCGATACGGCATTTCAAGCACATCGGGCATATGCGCGGCGGCAGAGGTATCCAAAATAGCCGTGGGCATGTCAGCTTCAATAATATCCAGCACCGTACTGACCAGCCAACCCGTATTCAGGGCCACGGCTTCGCCGGGTTCAAGGTACACTTGCACACCATAGCGCTGTTGCACCCGATCGATACAGCGACACAATAGGTCAATATCATAGCCCGGACGGGTAATGTGGTGCCCACCGCCCATGTTGCACCAGTTCAATTGCGCCAAAGTCGTGCCAAAGTGATGCTCAAAAGCGGTCAGCGTGCGGTCAAGGGCATCGGCCCCTTGTTCGCACAGGGTATGAAAATGCAAACCCGTCAGTCCCTCAAGACTTTGCCCGACCATGTGCGCGGCACGGATACCAAGACGCGAACCAGGGGCGCAAGGGTCATACATGGGTACCGCCCCCTCAGAATGTTCGGGATTAACCCGCAGACCACAGTGGATAACCTGCGGGCATGCGGTGATTATGGGCTTAAAATGCCGCCACTGGGCGAAAGAATTAAAGGTGATATGATCGGCGCACGTCAGAATATCCTGCATATCCGAATCAGAAAAAGCCGCCGCAAAAGCATGTACTTCGCCCCCAAAGTATTCCCGCGCCAGCCGCGCCTCATGCGGGGAGCTGGCGCACGCCCCCCACAGTGGCCCCTGCCCGCGCGCCCGTGAGAGTATGGGGAACACAGACCACATGGCAAAACCCTTGAGCGCCAAGAGTATTTTTGCCCCAGTCCGCCGCTGCACAAGGTCGAGCACTGCGGCATTTGCTGCCAGCAGGGCTTCATCCACCACAAAACAGGGGGAAGGAACGCGCCCCTCATCCCATAAAATAGCTCTTTCCACACTTTCCTCGCTGCTACAGCTCCACGCACTGCCACGGCAGGCCATAGGCATTCAAGTCCGCCATAAAGGGATCAGGGTTGAGCTGTTCCATATTCCACACCCCCGCTTGCATCCACGCGCCCGTGACCATCATTTTTGCTCCGATCATGGCCGGAACCCCCGTGGTATACGAAATCGCCTGCGAGCCTACTTCCGCATAACAGGCTTCATGATCGCACACGTTATACACGTAGACAGACTTGGCCTTGCCGTCCTTCAGCCCGTGCATAACATTGCCGATGCAGGTTTTGCCCTTGGTCAGCGGGCCTAGCGAGGCGGGATCTGGCAGCATGGCCCCGAGAAATTGAATAGGCACAATCTTCTGGCCCTGAAATTCCACAGGCGCAATGCCCGTCATACCGACATTGCCCAATACTTTTAAATGATTCAGATAATTTTCAGAAAAGGTCATCCAAAACCGAGCGCGCTTAAGCCCCTTCAAATGGCGAACCAGCGACTCCAGCTCTTCATGATACATCAAATAGCATTTTTTCGCGCCAATACCGTGGGGAAAATCAAAATTCATCGCCCACGACAGGGGATCTGTTTCAACCCATTCGCCCCGTTCCCAATAGCGCCCCTTGGCGGTAACTTCGCGGATATTTATTTCAGGGTTAAAATTGGTGGCAAAGGGCTGCCCGTGATCACCAGCATTACAGTCTATAATATCAAGTACATGTACTTCATCCAACTGGTGACGCATAACCCATGCGGCGTAGACATTGGTAACGCCGGGGTCAAAGCCGGAGCCGTGCAGGGCCATCAGCCCAGCGGCCTTAAATTTTTCCTGATAGGCCCACTGCCACTTATACTCAAACTTGGCGGTCTCCAAGGGTTCGTAATTGGCGGTGTCCATATAGTGCACGCCGCACTCAAGACAGGCGTCCATAATATGCAAATCCTGATAGGGCAGCGCAATATTCAGCACCAGCACAGGCTTAACTTGACGAATAAGCGCGCACAATTGGGGCACATTGTCCGCGTCCACCTGCGCGGTGTGGAGCACGCGCCCGGTACGCTGCTTCACCGAGGCCGCAATGGCCTCGCACTTTGCCACGGTACGGCTGGCTAAGGTAATTTCGCTGAATACGCTCGCCAATTGCGCGCACTTATGCGCCACCACGCTGCCCACGCCGCCAGCACCTATAATCAAAATCCGCGCCATGTTAGGCTCCTTATAAGAGGATACAATTGTCTGCTAAAAACAAAAAAATGGCGATACACGCAAGAAAATTCTCTCCACGCGACGCATTGCCGTGCCGCAAATTACAATAGCTTGTTTTCAGGGTCAATACTGCGCTGAGGGGGCGGCACGGCCGCTGTGCGGCGCATAGAGGATTGAGTGAGGTCAATGCAATGAACCCCATGATAGCGTGCGTTCTTGCGCGCGGCTTCCACCAAGGCACGAGCTTCACGCTGACACTGAGGGCAGGCCTGCTCGGGAATAAGCACACACAAGGACAATGGCGTACGCCGAGAAGCGCTCTCTATTTTTACATAGCCCCGACACTGCGGACACAGTTTAAACGATTCCGTCTGTTCTTCACTGAGCATATCCGTATCGTAAAAAATATTTTTACGGCGGGTCCAAAAGCCGTCCCGCGCCTGCCCTTCACTCGGACGCGCGGGCGGAGTACGGTACATGGCCACCACCTTTTCACACAGGCCCTCGATATAGCGGCTCACTGCGGGCTTTTGGCGGGTGCTTTGCTCAGTCCACTGCGGTTCCACAATCTCGTCCGTGGAAAGGCCTGCCAGAGCAAGGCAAATGGCAAGATTCACATAGGGCAAAGCCCCACGGATGGCATAGCCCCCCTCCAATACCGCGATATGCGGGTTAAGGCGCCGATTCAGGGCCGCGTAACCGCGCGCCGTCAGGCGCATGTTCGCCAGCGGATCGGTAAAGTGATTGTCCTGTCCGGCGGAATTGATGACCAGATCAGGCTTGAAATCTTCCAGCAGGGGCAAAACCGCATGCTCAAGGGCGTACAGATAGCCTTCGTCCCCCGTTTCCGGCGGTAAGGGCACATTGATGGTACGCCCCAGCGCGGCGGGGCCACCGCATTCTTCTAAAAAACCCGTGCCGGGATACAGGGTGCGCCCATCTTGGTGGAAAGAAATAAACAGGGTATCCGGATCATTCCAAAAAATATCTTGGCTGCCGTCCCCGTGGTGGCAATCGGTGTCCACCACCGCCACGCGCAAAGGGCTGCCGTCGGCCTTAGTGTAGTGGGCGCGGATATAGGCCAGCATCACGGCCTCGATATTCACATTGCAAAAACCGCGATTGCCGTGGCTCACCCGCATGGCGTGATGCCCCGGAGGCCGCACCAGCGCAAAGGCCTTATCGGTAGTCCCGTCCATAACCAAGCGCCCCGCCCGGATAGCCCCCCCTGCCGAGGCCAGATGGGAGGGGCTGCACACAGCCTCAGGGCTAGGCAAACAAAAGTGTACCCGCTCCACATCGGCAAAGCTGGCAATATCCGGACGATATTCACTGATACCCTCAATATCAAACAGGCCTTCTTCCAGCAATTGGTCTTGGGTCTACATCAAGCGCTCTTCCCGCTCGGGCTGGGTCGGCGAAATGGCCCAGTCAAAGGCGG
>JAVVPD010000018.1:9439-17466 GCA_036655975.1 Desulfovibrionaceae bacterium
AGACCACCCCCAGCGAATGAAGGGCCGATAAGGGCGGCGCACCCGCCTCTAGCGCGCCCGACGCGAAGGGCACGGGAGCGCGCAACGCGTCAGGCGCAGGGCCGGGAACCCACGGCTGTGCGCTATGCACGCGCCGAGGTACAAGGTGTTCAGTCTTCGTCATCACCATGCTCGAAAATATCCGCACCATAACGGATGTAGGTCGCCATACGGGCAAAATGCCCAGCCCCCGCCACCAGTGCTAAATTCGACGCCGCTTCTGCCACCAGTAGCAGGCCGGTGGCGTCAAACACCACCAGCAAACCGCCCGTGCCGTCTGCCTTGCGAAACACGCGGCACAGCAGGGTGTCTTCATGACCGGCGATATATTGCTGTTCAAAAACACTGGCCCCCACGCGCAGGCTTGTGCCCTTGCCGCCCCATTTCCGCACCGCATCGGCAAGGGGCGCGTTTTCTTCTGCTTCTAAATGTACCCGGCTGCCGTCCACGCGCAGGCAATAGTATTCTGTCATATCCATAAGAAATTCCTCACGTTTACAAAAATATTAGTCAACAACTATGCCAAACTCTTGCAATTTCGCCTCAATGGCCGAAATGCACTGCAAAAAAACATCATCCGCCGGGCGTGCCGCGTCAATAATGGCAAAACGGTCCGGCTCGGCAGCGGCGCGTTCCAAATAGCCCGCGCGCACGCGCGTATGGAAGGCGAGACTTTCAGAGTCAAAACGGCCTTCGGAAATGATCGTACCGTCTTCATGATTGCGCCGTCCGGCTCTTTCCAAACCCACTTGGGGAGAAATATCAAACAACAGCGTCAGTTGCGGCCACAAACCGCTAATGGCAAGATCGTTCACCTGCACCAATTGGTCAATGTCCATGCCCCGCCCGTAGCCCTGATAGCTGATGGTGGAATCAGCGTAACGGTCGCACAATACCAAATGCCCCTCGTCCAGCGCGGGGCGGATCACCTCGCTCACATGCTGGGCACGATCAGCAAGAAACAAAAAGAGTTCCGCACGATTACGCAATTGCGTTGTGCGCGAATCGAGCAGCATGGCCCGCAATTTTCGCCCTAAAGCCGACCCGCCGGGTTCGCGGGTGGTCACCACAAAATAGCCTTTATCTTCAAGATGTTCCGCCAGCATACGTTGCGCGGTAGACTTGCCAGAACCTTCTATACCTTCAAGAGTGATAAACATTGGTCCTCCAGTGCGGGCTTTCGCGGGCGCGCGGCTTTTTCCGTGGGGGGAGACGGTGCTACGGGGGGCACAGGGGTGCGCTCCGGCTGGTGCATAAAACGCCCCAAAGTCACCTGATAGCCCGACCATCCCGTTTGCCCACTGTCCCAATCGCTAAAGATAGACTGACATTGCGCCATCTTAGCGTCAATATTATCCACATAATGCAAAGCCAGAGCCTCAGGGGTTTGGGGCAAGCGCGCAGAGCCAAATTCCGGCTGCCCGTGGTGGCTCAAAATCAGATGCTTAAGGTGCCGGGCCAAGGCTGTTTCCAAACCCGCCTTGGTCAATAAGGGACTCAAATATTCCAGCACCAGCTCCATATGGCCGAGCAAACGCCCGTCGTCGGTATAATCGTTCACCAGCCCCCCCGAAAATTCCCAGATTTTCCCCATATCGTGGAACACGGCACCCATCAACAAAATCTGCCGGTCCAAATGCGGATAGTGATCCGCCACACGCATAGCCAGGCCCGCCACCGACAGGGTGTGCTCAAGCAGCCCGCCCACATAGGCGTGATGTACCCCCTTGGCTGCGGGAATGCTACAAAAGCGGCTCTGTACCTCTTCATCCTTAAAGGCGAGGCGTAGCACCTTGGCCCACGGGGCATAGTGCAATTCCTTCTTGCACAAGGCCATGAGTTCTTCCCACATATCGTGCACAGGGTACGGGCTTGCCAGCATGAAGTGCCGCATATCCTGCTGGGCCATTTCTTCGGGGCTGAGTACGCGCAGGCGCTCCACCGTGACTTGCACCTGTTCACGAAACAATTGCGCGCGCCCTTCCACCCGCACCATCTGTCCCGCGCTCAATTCCGTATAGTCCTGACTTTGCGGGCTCCAAATTTTGGCGTCCACGCTGCCCGTGGCGTCACGTAATTCAAGCCGCCAAAAAGGTCCGTTGCGCGATTGCTGAAGCGAAGCCGATCCCAGTAAAAAAAGGGAATCCACTTCCTGAGCGGCTTCAATGTCTTTGACGGATTGACGTGTTTGCATATACTATCCCTTGCACGCATCGGGCGTGGGTTTTTTTGTAGATTTCCCTCTTTCAAGAGCCTTGTCAAATGAACATTCTCCTGACTAACGACGACGGTATTCAAGCCGTGGGTTTGCGCGCCCTCTACGCCGCCTGCCGCGAAGCCGGTCACACGGTGTCTGTGGTGGCCCCCCTTACCGAACAGTCTGCTGTGGGGCATTCGCTCACCGTGTTTCAGCCCTTACGTACCAAGGCGGTGACCGAGAAGGATTTTAACGGTACCGGTGTTTTCGGTACGCCCACAGACTGCGTTAAGCTAGCCCTCAACCGCCTGTTACCCTGCACTCCAGATATAGTCATTTCTGGCATTAATGCAGGGGCCAATGTGGGGCCGGACATTTTATATTCGGGCACCGTAGCCGCCGCGACTGAAGCGGCACACAGTGGCATTCCCGCTTTTGCCGTCTCCTACGACAATTTTCACCCCGAAAACATCATGCCCCAAGCCCGCCATGCCGTGCACTTGGCTACCAGTATGGATTTTAGGCTTGTGCCACCGCGCTGTGTGCTCAACCTCAATTTTCCCCACGCCTCCATGGACGAAACCCGCCCCTTGCGCGTGTGCCCCCAAACCACCGCCCTGTGGAAGGACGAATATGTGGAACACCGCGACCCCCGTGGCAACCCCTATTGGTGGATGAGCGGTCATATCCCCGCAGAGCAAGTCAACGCAGGTTCCGACAGGGCCCTTTTAACCAGGGGGCATATGGTGCTAACCCCCTTGCTCTTTGAATTTACCGCCACTGCCTGCCTTGTTCCGCTGGCTGAATGGGCAGAACTACACTAAAACTACCTTTCCTTTTTCAACCAATGCTGCTAGTTTCGGCAAAAGTGCTTCCACTGCCGTTTGGCACATTTTTATTTTATCGGAGGTTACGCACATGCCCCTTATTGGCCCCAAAGAAATGTTTGCCCGTGCCTATACAGAAGGCTATGCCATTGGTGCTTTTAATGTAAACAATATGGAAATTATTCAAGGCATCATGCAGGCTGCCGCTCAAGAGAAAGCCCCTGTCATTTTGCAAGTTTCCGCAGGCGCGCGCAAATACGCCGGACAAATCTACATCATGAAATTGGTGGAAGCCGCCTTGCTGGAAGCAGATGTGCCCGTGGTGGTGCATCTTGACCACGGCCCGAGCTTTGAAATGTGCAAAGACTGCATTGATGGCGGCTTCACCTCCGTTATGATCGACGGTTCGCACCTGCCCTTTGCAGAAAATATTGCCCTCACCAAACAGGTTGTTGACTACGCACATGCCAAGGGCGTGTGGGTGGAAGCCGAACTCGGCAAATTGGCCGGCGTGGAAGAACACGTCAAATCCGACGGGCATGTCTACACCGACCCGGATGAAGCGGTGGAATTTGTGCACCGCACGGGGTGCGACTCCTTGGCGATTGCCATTGGCACCAGCCACGGCGCGTATAAATTTAAAGGGGCCGCTTCTCTCGACTTTGACCGCCTTGAAACCATTGGCAAAAAACTCCCCGGCTATCCCTTGGTTCTGCACGGTGCCTCCAGCGTGCCGGCAGAATTTGTTAACATGTGCAATAGTTACGGCGGTCAAGTCGGCGGCGCCACAGGCGTGCCTGAAGCGATGCTCCGCCGCGCTGCCAGCATGGCCGTATGCAAAATCAACGTGGACACCGACATTCGTTTGGCCTTAACAGCCAGTATCCGCAAGTTCTTTGTGGAACACCCCGAACAGTTCGACCCACGCGCCTACCTTGTCCCCGCCCGCGAGGCTGTCAAAAATATGGTTGCCCATAAAATTCATGATGTTATGGGATGTTCGAACAAGATCTAGATTCTATCGACATGTGAGGAGCCACTATGTCTGTACGTTTGGGTATTAATGGATTCGGGCGCATCGGTCGCTATTTGGTACGCCTGCTCGCCAGTGATGACGATCTGGAACTTGTGGCCATCAATGCGCGGGCAGATAATGCCTCACTGGCGCATCTGTTCAAATACGATTCGAGCCACGGCACCTTTCGCGGCACAGTTGACCACGATGACGACGGCTTGATTATCAACGGACGCCACATTGCCGTAACCCGCAACCGTATGGGGGAATGGCAGTGGAAAGACTTTGATATCGACGTAGCTGTAGAAACCTCCGGTACCCTCAAAGATAAAGCCGGACTGCTCCAACATCTGGATTGCGGCGCGCAAAAGGTTGTCATCAGTGCCCCTTGCAAAGACGCTGATATCACCGTTGTTATGGGCGTGAATGAAGAAATGTACAATTCCGCCAAACATTGGGTGGTTTCTGCCGCTTCCTGCACCACCAATTGCCTTGCTCCGGTCGCCAAAACCCTGCACGATGCTTTTGGCATCAAACACGGGCTGATGACCACCATCCATTCCTATACCATGAGCCAACGCATTCTTGACGGTTCGCACAAAGATTTGCGCCGTGCCCGTGCCGCCTGTGTGTCCATGATTCCCACCACCACCGGAGCCGCCAAAGCCACCGCCTTGGTTATCCCCTCCTTGAAGGGAAAACTCGACGGCATGGCTGTGCGTGTGCCCACGCCCAATGTGTCACTGGTGGACTTCACCTGCGAATTGGAAAAGCCTTGCACGGCGGTTGCCATCAATGCCGCCATCCAAGCCGCCGCCACCGGCCCCATGAAAGATAATTTGGGATATTGCGCCGAACCCCTCGTATCCGTGGACTTTGAAGGCAGCACCTACGGTGGGGTTGTCGATGCCATGAGCACCATGGTGCTGGACAATAACCTTGCCAAGATCATTATCTGGTACGATAACGAAGCAGGCTTCACCAATCAATTGGCCCGCCTTCTTCGCCTTGTTGGCAATAATATGTAGCAAAGGGGCTGCGGCTTGCTTTGGGCGTGTCCACTCCATGTAATAAAAGGCTTTCCTGACTGAGATAGTCAGGAAAGCCTTTACGTATATTCCAGCAGGCCGCAGGAGCTTACTTTTTAGGTTCTTCTTTGGGAGAATCGGCTTTTTTATGCGATTCGGCCTTTTTGGAGTCCTTCTTAGGGGCATCAGCCTTTACGTCAGCCTTTGCGTCAGCCTTGGGGGCTTCTGCGGGGGCTACAGCCTTGGCGGGAGCTTCAGGCATGACGGCTTTAAATTCCACCTTTTGCTTGTTCAGTTCAGCAATAACTTCCGCCGTCACGTCCACGGCTTTGTCAAAGGACAAGGTCGCTTCTTGGCTCAAAATCACGGACAGCTTTTTCTGCTGACGGAAGGTATCCAGCACACGCTGGGTCGCATCATTAAGCAGGGTCACAACATTTTGTTGTTCGGCACCCATGCGCTGCTGGAAACCCATGTAGGTTTCTTGCAGTTTTTGCTGTGCGGCTTGATCGTTGGGATTTTTCTTCAGCACTTCCTGAATTTCGTTCAAATCAGCCTGCATTTTTTCTTGCATGCCTTCTAAAAACTTCACCCCAGCTTTACCGGCATCACTGTCACGGAACACGCGGGCGGTATCCACAACGCCTACGGCAGGTGCGGAATTTTCCGTTTGAAAGCAGCCTGCGAGCAGGCCCATGGTCACCAATACGGGAACAAAAAATAAACGACGCATACTATCTCCTGTATAAACATTCATCAATTTTAGAGGTGCAAGACATAGCCCTTTTTAGGTCAAGAGACAACTACTATTATTCGAAAGCGGCAAATTCCGCGCGCGAACGGGTCACCTTGGCGACAAAGTACCGCGTTTCCACCATCGGAAGGTGCTGCGTCAAGCGGGTATACACCTGCTCTGGGGTCAAGGTATTAATCATTTCAAAGGCTCTGTCCCGATCTGCCGAAAAAATTCGCAAGAAACGGTTAGGCCCCATGTTATACGCTGCCACCGCACAGAATTCACGCGACTTTGTATCCCGTATTTCTGCAAGATGCCTGTTTAACAGCAAGTGCAGATACGCTGTCCCATAACGTATATTCGTTTCTGGATTTGACAAGTCCGCAAAGGAAACTCGCCCGGGATGCCCATACAAAAAAGTATGCACTTCACCGCCCGCCGTACTGGGCAACAATTGCATCAGGCCCATGGCTGAACGGTTACTCACGAGTACGGGGGCAAAATTGCTTTCATTATGAATAATGGCATAGACCAAATCCAAACTGAGGCCAAAGCGTCTGGCCGCCTGCTCCACCAATACCTTATAGCGCCGCGCCCGGCTGAAGGTGTCCTGACTATCAAAGGGGCGCAAATTGGGCGACAGGGCCGCCTGACTGCGTAGCGCGGGCAAAGCCGCCAAAAGAGCCTGCTCAAGAGGGGCCGCCCGGCCCAGCGGCAATACCTGACATTCAGGGTCTACCCGCCGCAAGCTGGCATAACCCTGCTCTTTCCAGCGCAAAGGCCGCCCGTGGCTGTCGAGCGATTCCCCGTATTCGGCGGGCAACATGGTGGATAAAGCAGGGCTTTCCGGCGTACCGTCCATGGGCAGCAAGGGAATAAAATTATAATTTACTTCCACGCTTTCCAATGTTTTTGGCCCATCCACCGTAGACAGGCTCACGCCCTCGTCCAAAAAAACGACAAGTTGTTGACGCCCCTGCCCCTCCGCTTGTGGGTCTTCTTCCGGAACAATCAATGGCGCAGACAAAGCCTGTATGGGGGAAACAGCCCTACGCACCGCATAGCCATTATCCGCCGTGAAGGAATGGGCCGCAGGTGCGGGCATGTCTGCCGCATGCAGCACAGCCACTGCGGTGCTCACCCTCCGGCGAATTTCCGGCCCTTCCCGCTGGGGAACAAAGCCCGCCAAAAGTCCCAACATCAACACCACCGCACACAGTGCGCCCAGCAGGGCCGGCAGCGCCGTGTATTTTCGACACAAGACCAGCCCCCGCGCATAGGCGGAGACGGCAATTGCTGCCCAAGGCACAAGCGCCGCACAGAGATATGCTCCGAATTGCGCGCGCAGCGCCCCTATGGGGGTAAGGAGTTGTGACATAGGTAACCAATCCTTGCCAAAATGTTACAAGCCCTACGCGCAAAGCGCAAGCCTACTATTTTTTGACAGTATCAGTGTCAGATACTGGTATAGATTGATGATGCAAAAATCTTGCCAATCAATACACATATAATAAAAAACGCTATCTTTAACCGTGCATGGTCAAAGATAGCGCCAAAAAGCCCTGTAATGAACCGTTTTATACCAAGCGTACTCTCTTATTGGGCAACAAATTGTTGCCCACGGGGCTGCTGTAACATTAAGGGAATATTGTCACGGTCTGCTGCGTCATATTCAAACATTACCGCAGTGCCGAAACACGAAAAATATTTACTGCCGTCAGGATGAAAAGCCACATTTTCGCAATAGCCCACAATGGCCTGTGCCCCCTTATTAATCGCGCGGGCCGCCATGCCGTAAAAAGCTTCTTCCGAGTCAAAACCCCGGCAACACACCAAGCCCAGCACCTTCATAATTTGACGGCCTTCCACCTTATGTGTTGTTACCACGGGAAAACGCCCCGCTAAAAAAATCGCTTTGACCTTTTCAGTGGTATCATTTTTTTTCACTTGTGCGTCATTTTTGCGGGTTTTTTTATCACCGCCTCCGAGCAGAAAAAGCATAGCCAACCTCCTTGAGTCACGGCAAAAGCCGTATGGTTAGCTTGCTACTTGCAAAAAAAGTGCCATAAAACTCGCACGCGCTACACCCCGCACTGTGCCCCACCTTGTGCCCCACGCTGGCGACGGGAACCGTCGCCAGCACCCGCGATGTCAGGCATTTGACATAGCAACGATTGAATATTGC
>JAVVPD010000018.1:17566-31942 GCA_036655975.1 Desulfovibrionaceae bacterium
CCGTCGCCAGCACCCGCGATGTCAGGCATTTGACATAGCAACGATTGAATATTGCAAACGTCACACTAGGTACGCATTAGGTTGGCAATCCACGCATTCAAGCCTGTCAGGTCTTCCCCCCATCCGCCAGAACAGCCGCGCACTTCTTCACCCCGTCCGTAAAACAGGGTACCCACACTTTCCGCCGCCTGCATGTCTGTGGGGGCGTCTCCCACCATCAGCGTTTTTTCTGGATCAAAATGCCCTTCATGCACAATTTTCTGTAGCAATTTTGCTTTGCTTGGCGGTGAACCCCATATGCCGTCAAAATACCTATCCAGCCCACGACCGCGCAAAATTACCGTCAATTCCTCATGCGGTGCGCCCGAACACACATACAGGGGCAAGCGCCCCTTCCACCTGTCCAGCACCTCTTGGACACCCGGCACCAGTTCACAACGGCAGACCTCTTCAAAGGCCAATTGTGCGTAACGCTCGCCCCAATCCTTGAGTTCCTCGGGCGTGATATCCCTGTCCAGCACTTCGCGGAAAAACCACTCAAATTTTTTGTAGCGGCTCACCCCACCGTGTACCTTATGGTACATCAACATACGGTCGCGGGCTTCGGCCCCGTAAGGTTCGGCCATGCGCCCAAAAGCGCGCGTTTTTACCGGAACGCTTTCCAGAATAACCCCGTCACAATCAAAAACCAGACATTCAAGTGCCATGCTAGTTATCCAATGCGCCCAGCAGGTTTTTAATCGTGTCCACTTCCTGCCCAATCCGCGCTTCCACCGCGTACGAACCCACATGCGGGGTCAGCAGTGCCGTGTCCACATGGGTCAAGGCCCCCACATAGGGCTCTTTCACAAAAGTGTCTATTGCTGCGCCCGCTAAATGCCCAGATTGCAACAGCTCTGCCAGCACCCCTTCGTCTACAAGGCCACCACGGGCCGCATTCACTAGCCGTGCGCCCTTGGGCATCATCCGCAAATGCGTACCGTCCAAAAGCACGGAGCCATCTTGGGGCTTGGGGCAGTGCAGGGTGATGATATCCGCCCACGCCAGCAATTCCGGCAAACTTTTACGCAGCGTCGTGGTGTCTTCCGCCACGGGATCGGCAAAAGCCACCTCAGCCCCGAAAGCAAGACACAAACGCGCCACGGCCCGCCCGATACGCCCAAATCCCACAATGCCCACCTTCTTGCCCATGAGCAGGCTTCCCATACGCTTTTTCCACACGCCCGCGCGCACTTCCCGATCCATACGGCTCACATGGCGCAGCAAGTCCAGCATCATCCCCAGCGTGATTTCCGCTACCGCCTGCGTGGGGCCGTCTGGGGTATTACACAGCGCAATCCCCTTTTCCCGGGCGGCGTCTATGTCTACACTGTCCATGCCCGTACCGCAGCGCGAAATAACCTTTAATTGTGGCAAAGCGTCCATAACCCGACGCGTCAAAGGCTCGGTGCCTGCCGCAACCCCTACGCAACCGTCCAGCAGGGCAATGGCCTCATCTTCGGTCAAAGCCCGACCTGTTTCATTAAAAACAAAGTCTACACCGCGCTTACGCAATAAATTCAACGGTTCTTCACTAAATTTGGCAAAACTTGAAGTTGTAATCGCAATTTTCATACCACATCCTTTGGAGTTCTTTTTCCAATACTTTGTGCGGGCACCCCAGCAACAATAGTATACGGTGCCACGTCCTTGGTAACAACGGCACCCGCACCGACAATAGCCCCCTGCCCGATGTGGACATTGGGGGTGATAGTACAATTAGCCGCAATCCAGACATCATCATCAATAATCACTTCGCCGTATTCGTGCCCTTGAAACATAATGGGAATATCGATCCGGTCAAAGCGATGGTTAGCCGCGCGAATTACCGTATGCGGCCCCACAGCCACATGCGCGCCCATGACAATGCGCCCGCCGTCAGCGCTGAGATGTACGTTGGGAGAACACGCGCTATGGCGCCCCATTTCTAGGCTCCCGCCGCTGGCGGTAAGATGGCAGGCACTGCCGATACGCACCCCCTCCGCAAGGCTGATCTGCCCGCAGTTCAAAAAAAACACATGGGGGGCAATGCGGGCAAAGCCGCAAGCACGAAACAGCGGTTTATAGGCCATATAGCGCATAAACACCCCCAATGGGGTGGGAATCCAAGCGAACAGGCAAAGCCAACATTCTTCTGCTATGGATTTGAGGCGTTGCGTGAAGCCTTGCATGGGGGCACCGTCCGGTTACAGCGAGTAAAAACGTGTGTCACAGCATAAAGAAAATCGCTAAAAAGTCAAAAGCATGAAAGGGAGAAGGGAGGGACAAAGAAGGCGAAAAAGTTGGGAATTTGTGACCGCCTCACGTCTTGCACCTTTTTAGCGCTGCGCGTATAGTTGCGGCTTCATTTTTATCTCTAAGCAGACTACGGTGGAGAGGCCGTTCTGACAATGAAAACAGTACGTGATATCCGCGCGCTCATGGCCCAAGACCGCGCAACCGTTGGCACATGGCTGCAATTGCCTTCGCCCGATGTGGCAGAACTCATGGCCCGCGCGGGCTATGATTGGGTTGCGGTGGACATGGAACACGGCGCGTTTGGGCGCACCGGCCTGCCCGAAATTTTCCGGGCCATTGAATGCGGTGGCGCGGCCCCCTTCGCGCGTCTGCCCGAAGCCACCAAAACGCACATCAAGTCTGCGCTGGAAGCGGGCGCACAGGGGCTGATCTTTCCCATGATCGAAAGCCGTGCCCAATTGGACGCCGCCATCAACTGGTCGCTGTATCCCGCCCACGGCGGCGAACGCGGGGTGGGCTATTGCCGTGCCAACGTATTCGGTAAAGACTTTGACACCTACATGGGCGGCATTTCCAAAGACTTGTTCTTGGTAGCGCAGATCGAGCATATCCGCGCGGTGGAAAATCTGGACGCTATTTTGAGCCACCCGCGCCTCGACGCGATTATGGTTGGCCCCTACGATTTGTCGGGTTCCATGGGCCTTACAGCGCAATTTGACCATCCCCAATTTATCGCCGCCATGCAGCGTATCAACGCCGCCTGCAAAAAACACAAGGCGGTCATGGGCCTACACATTGTCCAGCCTGACCCCGCCGCCCTTGCCGCACGCATTGCCGAGGGCTGCCGTTTTATCGCCTACGGCATTGACGCGACCTTCTTGTGGCTGGGCGCAGAACGCCCCCAACACTAAACCCCTGTTTATAACCAAGGAAATACGCTGTGAAGATTACCGTTTTTGGCGGAGCGGGCTTTTTAGGCTCCCATATATGTGACAAACTTTCCGAGGCCGGGCATCAGGTGACTATTGTAGACCTTAACCCTTCGCCCTTTTTGCGCGACGACCAAACCATGCTTGTGGGCAATCTGCTGGACGAAGAAAACGTACGCAAAGCCGTAGACGGTGCGGATGTGGTCTTCAATTACGCGGGCATTGCCGACATTGGCGAAGCCAACCGCCGCCCCATCGACACCGCCCGCGTCAATGTGCTCGGCAATGTTATCCTGCTGGAAGCCTGCCGCTTGGCGGGGGTGCAACGCTATATCTTTGCCAGTTCGCTGTATGTATACGGAAAATCTGGCGGCTTTTACCGCTGTAGCAAGCAGTCCTGCGAATTATATATTGAAAATTATCAGGCCATGCACAATTTGCCCTACACCATTTTGCGTTACGGGTCGCTGTACGGCCCCCGCGCGGACTGTCGCAACGCTATCCAACGCTTTGTGACCGAGGCCATTGAAAACGGCACCATCACCTATTATGGCGCGCCCACAGCCCTGCGCGAATACGTGCATGTGGAAGACGCCGCCCTGTCTACCCTGAGCGTGCTGGAGCCGGAATTTGAAAATACCAACATTGTCATCGCGGGCAATCAGCCCATGCGGGTGGGCGATCTGTTCAAAATGATCGGCGAAATGCTGGGCAAGGAATTAACCATTAATTGTCAGGAAGACCCCAACAGCGGGCACTATCAGATCACCCCCTATGCCTTCATGCCCAAAGTGGGTAAAAAGCTCACGCCCCCGCTGACTGTAGACCTTGGGCAGGGCGTATTACGCGTTATGGAAGACGTGCACCGCCATTTACACCCTGATATGAACGAAATGGGCGGCTACCTGCTCAATACTGATGAAGCTTAAAACATACAAGGACAACATATGAATATTATTGCTATTATTCCCGCCCGCATGGGTTCGTCCCGCTATCCCGGCAAACCTCTGGCGCTGATCCACAATATCCCCATGGTGGGGCATGTGGCCTTCCGCACCGCCATGGCAAAATGTTTGTCCGCCACCTATGTGGCTACCTGTGACGACATTGTGATGAACTATTGCAAGGACGCAGGCCTCAAAGCCGTGATGACCGGCGACCACCACGTGCGCTGCACCACCCGTACCGCTGAAGCCATGCTCAAAATTGAAGCAATGACCGGTCAGAAGGCCGACATCGTGGTCATGGTGCAGGGCGACGAACCTATGGTTACACCCGACATGATCGACGCCGCCATTCAGCCCATGCTGCATGATCCCAGCATCAACGTGGTGAACCTGATGGCAGAAATGCACACGCTGGAAGAATTTGAAGACCCTAACGAAGTCAAGGTCGTCATCGACCTGAACAGCGATGCCCTGTATTTTTCGCGCGAACCCGTGCCCTCGCGCAAAAAAGGCTCGGACATTGTCCCCATGCGGAAACAGGTATGCATCATTCCCTTCCGCCGTGAATATTTGCTGCGCTTCAACGCCCTGCCCGAAACCCCGTTGGAAATATATGAATCCGTAGACATGATGCGGGTGCTTGAGCACGGCGAAAAAGTCCGTATGGTTCCCACCGACAAAAACACCTTGAGCGTAGACACCCCCGAAGATCTGTGCCGTGTGGTAACCATGATGCAGGCTGATCCCCTGATGCAAAGCTACAAAAAATAAAAATCCTTCACCTGCGGACGCTGTTGCCCCCCTGCGCCGGCGTCCGCAGCTTGCCACCCCTCCCGCGCCCTGCTATCCTCACCCATGGCACAACCCACCCTTTTCGAAAAAGCCGCTCTGCTGGCTCCCCTTCCGCTGTTTTCCCCCTTGTCAGAAGAGCAGCGCTTGCATCTTGCCGGTCAATGCCTCTGGCAGCAATGGCCCAAGGGGCATGCGGTCTTCCATGAGGGCGAAGCGGCCCTTGGCATGCACATTGTGCTGCACGGATTGATCAAAATATTCCACACCACCCCCGAGGGACGCGAAAGGGTGCTGCACCTCATCAAAGCCCACAATACTTGCGGCGAAGCCGCCGTATTTCAGCGGGGTACCTATCCGGCCCATGCCGCCACCTTAATGCCCACCAGCGTCCTCTATGTGCCCAGCGCCCCCCTACTGGCCATGATTGCCGCTAATCCTGATTTGGCCCTCAAAATGCTGGCCGCCTTGTCCCTACGTTTACGCATGTTCACCCGTAAACTGGAAGCCCACAGTAGCGGCGACGCCATGCAACGCCTTGCCGCCTACCTGCTGCACCGTGCCAAACTCGCCCAAAGCCCCCACCTGCACTTGGAAATGTCCCGCGAAGTTCTCGCCAATATGTTGGGTATTGCCCGCGAAACCCTGTCGCGGATGTTTTCACGCCTACAACAGGCCGAAATTTTGAGCATTAAGGGACGCGAAATCCGGCTAACGAATATGGCAGCCCTCCAACAATGGGCCGAAAAAGAATCCGCAGCTTTGCCCCAGACTCCAGCAGGGGGCTAAACCCCCTGCATTCGTCATAGGGGGTCTTTATTTCCCCAAAATCGCCTGCAAATCGGCGTCTGGCGTGGTAATGGGGGCAATATTCCATTCTTTAACCAGCACATTGAGGATATCAGGGCTGACAAAGGCGGGCAGGCTCGGGCCAAGGCGGATATTTTTTACGCCAAGGGCCAGCAGGGTCAGCAGAATACTCACGGCTTTTTGTTCGTACCATGACAACACAAGAGACAAGGGCAAGTCATTGACCGTGCAGCCCAAAGCTTCCGCAAGGGCCAAAGCCACCTGCACGGCGGCGTACGCGTCGTTGCACTGGCCCACATCCATAAGCCGAGGGAAATCGCCGATGGTGCCAAGGTCTTTATCAAAAAAGCGGAATTTGCCGCAGGCAAGGGTCAAAACCAAGGTATCCGCAGGCGTTTTTTCAACAAATTCCGTATAATAATTACGCCCGGGTTTTGCCCCGTCGCAACCGCCAACAAGGAAAATATGCTTGATTGCGCCAGACTTAACAGCTTCGAGCACGGCAGGCGCGGCATTGAGTAAGGTTTGGCGTCCGAATCCGGTCAGCACACTTTTTCCCGCCACATCTGCGCTAAAACCGTCCATGGACAAGGCTTTGTTGATGACCGCAGAAAAATCGTCATGGGGGCAATGGACAAGGCCGGGCCAACCCACGGCACCCGTGGTAAAGACTTTATCGCTATAAAGCTTGGGGTCTTGAATACAATTGGTGGTAAAGAGCACGGCCCCGGGGAAGGCAGCCAATTCTTTGTGCTGATTTTGCCACGCGGTGCCATAGTGACCCACCAAATGCGGGAAGGCATGCAGCACAGGATAGCCGTGGGCGGGCAACATTTCACCGTGGGTATAGATATTGATGCCCGTCCCTTCCGTGGCCTTGAGCAGACGGAACAGATCAAGCAAATCATGACCGGACACCAGAATGGCTTTCCCCGCGCGTTGCCCGAGAAACACGGGCGTGGGCACGGGATGACCGAAGGTTTCCGTATTGCCCTGTTCCAACAATTCCATGGCGCGCAGATTAGCCTTACCGCAGGCGAGAATCAGCTCCAGCCATGCCCCAAGAGAACGCTCTTGGGCAATTTTACCGTCTTTATCGGGTATGCCGGCGGCAAGGGCTTCATAGATGAAGGTAAAAAGGGCGGGGTCGCGTTTGCCCAGCAGCAAAGCATGGTCAGCATAGGCCGCCACACCTTTGAGGCCGTAAAGCAACAGCTGCATAGCCGATTGCACATTGGGGTCAGCACTCAAAGTGGCAATACTGGTCGGAGCCTTTTTCAACTCCGCCAAAGCACTGTCTACAGCCGCAGGGCTTTGGTCTGGGGTACAACCAAGGCGGCTGGCAAGCCGTTTACGCAGAAGCAGCGCTTCGCGGGCAGTACCTTGCACATCCCGCTCACTAAAATTCACATTCGTCAGCGTTGTAAACAAGGCCCTGACGGTAAAATTATCAATGGCATCATCAATAATACCCTTAGCACGGGCCTTAAGCGCGGTTTGAGCCAAGCCGCGCAGCGCGTAAATAACGCAATCTTGTAAATGTGCCACTGTTTCCACTTTACCGCACACGCCGATGGTGGTGCAGCCAGTGCCACGGGACGTTTGCTCGCATTGATTACAAAACATGGAGATTCTCCTTGCCTAGCTAAAGTTACAAATATGCCAGAAGGTGCGATGCCAAGGGCCACACCGCTCCCACGCTACCTATTCATTACCCGATATAGGTATACATAAAGTAACAAAAAGAAACTGTGACGGCGATCACAAAGCAAAAAAAATCATACGCACGATCCCGGCGCAGCGCATTGGCGTGCGATAATAGCGTATAATTGTTGCGGATCAATGGGTTTGGTAATATGGGCTTGCATGCCCGCGTCCAAACTTTTTTTATGATCGCTCGCCATGGCGTGGGCCGTCATGGCAATAATGGGCAAGGTATCAAATTTTTTATTTAAACGGATATAGCGAGTCGCTTCCAGCCCGTCCATTTCTGGCATCTGAATATCCATCAGCACCACGTCATAGGGCTTAGTGTCCAATTTTTCCAAAGCCTCCCGCCCGTTATTGACAACATCAACATGGCAACCCTGCTGGCGTAATATTTCGATAGCAATAAACTGATTGATTTCATTATCTTCAGCCAACAACACCCGCAAGCCGTGCAGCGAGGCGCTGCCCCTAGGCACGGCTAGCTGGCCCGCAGTGTCCTGCACGCTCTCCGCCTGCACAATGGGAAAGGGCCATGTTAGCGTAAACATTGTACCGTGCTCTGGGCGGCTCTCCACCGCAATGGTGCCCCCCATAATTTCCACCAGCCTTTTCGTAATTGTCAGCCCCAGCCCTGTGCCACCATATTTGCGGGTAATGGAGGAATCCGCCTGCACAAAGGCACTAAAAAGGCGCGACAATTGGGCTTCGGACATGCCAATACCCGTGTCACTGACCGTGCAGCGCACGGTGGCGGTGGCACTGTCAATCCCCACCAGGCTGCACGTCAGGGTAATGTTGCCACGTTCCGTAAATTTAACGGCATTAGAAAAAAGATTGTTAAAAACCTGTCCAATCCGTAACGCGTCTCCCTCAAGCACTTCAGGAATATTCGGATCATACTTCAGCCGCATTTCCACCGAACGCCCTTCGGTTTGCGGCTGAAACAGCATCAACGCGTCTTTTACCACATTTTCAAAGTGGAAAGGACTTTTTTCAAGCACCAATTTATTCGCTTCAATTTTAGAAAAATCTAAAATATCCGCAATAATACCTAACAAATTTTTAGCAGCTCGTTCCGCTTTTTCAATGTAGTCACGCTGCACGGGCAAAAGTTCCGTTTGCAACACAAGATACAGCATGCCGGTAATGCCGTTCATAGGGGTGCGAATTTCGTGGCTCATATTCGCCAAAAATTCCCCCTTGGCAATATTGGCACTCTGAGCTTTGTGCATGGCTTGTTCTAGCTCAAGGGTGCGGGTTTGCACAGTGGCTTCCAGCAATTGGGCGCGCTCTTCCTGGCTTTGACTCGCCATTTTTTGGCTTTGAATATCAATACAAATACCGCTGATCAGTCTCTCGTTCTTGTCGGTATCAATCTCCATCAGTCTACCCAAAAAATGCAACCATTGCCATGTGGTGCCGACAACCAGCCGAAACTCATGGTTTACATTACTCTTATTTCCGAGGGCTACTTCCCGCACCGCCGCCACGAGGGCTTCACGGTCATCGGGATGGCATCTGTCCAGAAAATCTGCCGAGCTGATCATATTGTGAAGGGCGGTTATTTGACACATGCGGGTAAAAAACGCGTTTACGCACAATTCCTTCTGCACCAAGTTCCATTCCCAAGTGGCAATATTGGCCCCTTCAATAATCATGGTCAGGCGTTCTTCACGCTTTTGCACCAAGAGCAAGACAAGGCGTAGCAAAGCTCCCACAGTAAGCAAAATGCACAAACCAGAGACGGCGTAGACCGTAAACAAATTTTTGACCAAACGCCGCACAGGCGTAAACACAGACACCTTCATGCGCGAGACAACAATTTTCCAATTTTCAAAAATCCCGCCATATCCCAACTTAATATAGGTAGGGTAATGTTGCCACGTTCCGTAAATTTAACGGCATTAGAAAAAAGATTGTTAAAAACCTGTCCAATCCGTAACGCGTCTCCCTCAAGCACTTCAGGAATATTCGGATCATACTTCAGCCGCATTTCCACCGAACGCCCTTCGGTTTGCGGCTGAAACAGCATCAACGCGTCTTTTACCACATTTTCAAAGTGGAAAGGACTTTTTTCAAGCACCAATTTATTCGCTTCAATTTTAGAAAAATCTAAAATATCCGCAATAATACCTAACAAATTTTTAGCAGCTCGTTCCGCTTTTTCAATGTAGTCACGCTGCACGGGCAAAAGTTCCGTTTGCAACACAAGATACAGCATGCCGGTAATGCCGTTCATAGGGGTGCGAATTTCGTGGCTCATATTCGCCAAAAATTCCCCCTTGGCAATATTGGCACTCTGAGCTTTGTGCATGGCTTGTTCTAGCTCAAGGGTGCGGGTTTGCACAGTGGCTTCCAGCAATTGGGCGCGCTCTTCCTGGCTTTGACTCGCCATTTTTTGGCTTTGAATATCAATACAAATACCGCTGATCAGTCTCTCGTTCTTGTCGGTATCAATCTCCATCAGTCTACCCAAAAAATGCAACCATTGCCATGTGGTGCCGACAACCAGCCGAAACTCATGGTTTACATTACTCTTATTTCCGAGGGCTACTTCCCGCACCGCCGCCACGAGGGCTTCACGGTCATCGGGATGGCATCTGTCCAGAAAATCTGCCGAGCTGATCATATTGTGAAGGGCGGTTATTTGACACATGCGGGTAAAAAACGCGTTTACGCACAATTCCTTCTGCACCAAGTTCCATTCCCAAGTGGCAATATTGGCCCCTTCAATAATCATGGTCAGGCGTTCTTCACGCTTTTGCACCAAGAGCAAGACAAGGCGTAGCAAAGCTCCCACAGTAAGCAAAATGCACAAACCAGAGACGGCGTAGACCGTAAACAAATTTTTGACCAAACGCCGCACAGGCGTAAACACAGACACCTTCATGCGCGAGACAACAATTTTCCAATTTTCAAAAATCCCGCCATATCCCAACTTAATATAGGTAAGGATGCGCGGGTCTCCGTCTTCAGTATAGTTAATCAAGCTACCTTCTGGGGGGGCGGTAGCCATATTCAGCACCGTGGGGGGCAAAAAAGTGTCCGGCAAAATAGAAGGGCTGGACGAAACCACCACCGCATTTTCGGCATCAATGACGGTAACCCTGACCCCCTGCGCGGTATAGGCATTCTCCCGAAATTGTCGCACCAGCGAATGTGTTTCCACAAACACGAGCACATAGCCCACATGCTGCGCTGCATCGGTAATGACGGGGGCAAGAAAATAGGGCACAGGCTGGATGGATCGAAGAACATTCACAATGCCTTCTACTGATCCACTGTTCACAATTTCTCTAACTTGTGCCGCGCCAACCATATTGAGGGGTTCATTAAACGCGTCGGCAATAATATTTCCGTGCGTATCGGTGACAATAATATTAGAACGTGCTTCACTCACACGTGCAAAATTTTTTATAACTTTGTAACTTTTTTCCAGAAAGTCCTCACGGCTTTCTGGGCTAGCGTCCGGGCGTAAGCTCTGCTGCAACACGTACAGCATGCTCACTATTTTTGTGAATTCCCGCGCTTTTTCAAAACGTGAACTGATTTTTTCCGCAAATTCATAGCAAATGGCTTCCTGCTGCTTGGCTATATACGGTTCCATAGTGTCTATGGAACTTTTATAACTTACAGCTGTGGTGATAACCAAAAAAATACTAATTACCGTTAAGATAGGGGCTATAAGCTTCCAGCGCGTATTGGCTGCCAATAATGTCAGCGTTGTAGATATCCGCATGCCGTGCACCCTAGATGAACCACATAAGGTCAAGTGGCCATCAATATGTTTAAGATGTCGGCCCTGCCCCGAAGCACAGGACAAGCAGAGACCTCAATTTTTAATATACTGCAACAGCACTAAAGTCTATAATATTAGCACCCCTATCAAAAAAAGAGTTACAGCCTAAAGTGGTCAAAACCAATACAGGGGGTAGCGCCGATGCCGAAAAAAATTGTTCAGCAGCATTCCTAGCAGCACCAACAGTCCCGCGCCAGCAGCCACCGGCATAAGAACATAACCGTAGCCAAGGTGCACAAGGGCCGGCCCCCCAATAACGGCAATCAGGGCCGTAGCCCCACCGGG
Source organism: Desulfovibrionaceae bacterium (assembly GCA_036655975.1). GTDB lineage: Bacteria > Desulfobacterota > Desulfovibrionia > Desulfovibrionales > Desulfovibrionaceae > CASQEL01. Next base: position 29,113 of record JAVVPD010000018.1, read on the forward strand.
CGGGTGAAAAGTGCGGGTCAGGTGCATCAACGCAAGGGCGCAACTGACCGCCAGCGCACAGGCAAGCCAAGGGATATCGCCCACCAGCATGGCGGCGCTCACCCCGCACAATGCCGAACTCACATGCCCGCCGATAACATTACGCGGCTGCGAATAGGGGCTTTCAGGCAGGCCGAAAATCATGCAGGTGGAAGCCCCAAAAGACCCGATAAGCAGTACATCCGCCCCACCGCCACTATAAAAGCGTTCCAAAGCGGACAACAACAGCATGCCCGCAAAAGCCCCCAAAAAAGATTGCCAAGCCGCCCGTACCCGAGGCTTACGACCGCTCAGGCCGCGCCCAAGCATTTTTCCGAAATAGAGATGAAAAAAAATCTTAACCGATCCGCTGGACATAGAACTCTCCTTGTACGCAATACTTGCTGCTGCGCCTCGCACTTCTATGCCCAAAAGCCTGCCATGAATGTGATCGTCATCACGAAAAAGGCTTACTCCGCCAGCGCAAGCGCCCTTGCCACTGCTGAAACAAGCCCACACACGCCAAGGACAACAGCAAATACAGCCCCCCTACCAAAATCCAACTTTCAAAGGGCAAGCGCGATACCGACATGATTTCCATACCTTGAAAGGTTAAATCCGGCACCGAAATCAACGAGGCTAGGGCGGAATCTTTAAAAATAGACACGCATTGCCCGGCCAAAGGCGGCAACATGAGGGGGAGGGCCTGCGGCCCCACAATCAGACGCAGCCGCTGCCAGCGCGAAAAACCCAGAGCCGCCGCCGCGTCCCACTGGCTGCGTGGCAAGCTCTGCAAACCCGCGCGCACAATTTCCGACACATAGGCCCCTTCATACAATCCCAAAGTCAGCACTGCCGCCGCCATGCGGTCCACCTGGCCCACGGGGGCAAAACATAGGGGCACCAGCTCGCGCCCCCCCGCAGGCCAGCCGCGCACCCAATCATCAAGGCCCGAAAATAGCCGTTCTGAAGCGAAAAAATACAGCAAGAACAACAATACCAAGGGGGGTGTATTCCGCAACAAGGTCATGAACGCCATGCCGGGCAAGGCCAGCCAGCCCTTGCTGCGGGCTGTCCAAACGCCCACCAGCCCCCCCACAAGCAAGGCCAGCGCTCCGCTCCACACCCCAAGGCGCACAGTAGTGGCAAGGCCCCGCAAAAGCAGGCCTGCATGCCAGCCCGCCGCGTCTTTCCACGCAATATAGGCCAGCATACGCTGCCATTCCCACATGTCCGGCAAGGTATGCTGCGCTTCACGCATAAAAAAATACCCTCCCACAAGCACACCAGCCACAAGCAAGGCTTCACGCGCCACAACAGGCCCCATGCCCCGCCTAGCGCCTTTGTCCGCCCGCTTTTTACTACGCACCCTATCCATAGAACTTTTTATATAATTCAAGCCCCTCAAAAGCAAGGCTAAAGCCCCACCCTTGACTCCACACCTGTGCTTGATAGAACATAACAAAGAAACGACTACCCCCAATGAGGAGCGCCCCCCATGAGTATCAAACGCAATGTCTACCTTGAAACCCTGCCCCTGCCCGAGGCTGTAGCCACCATTCGCGCGGCCCTTGACCGCGACAGCTTGGTAGGCAGTCACAGCATTGCCGCTCATGACGCGGCGGGCCGCGTACTCTCCGCGCCCGTATTTGCGCGCTATTCCGCGCCCACGGTGCATTCCGCCGCCATGGACGGCTATGCCGTGTGTGCCAGCACCACCTTTGAGGCCCGTGAAGGCCAGCCTTTGGAACTTATTGACGGAGAAAACTGCTTTGCCGTCAACACGGGGCATCCCCTGCCCGAGGGCTGCGATGCCGTCATCATGATCGAGCACTGCGATGTGCGCGATTCCACCCACATCTCCATTGAAAAACCCGCCTTCCCGTGGCAACATGTGCGCCGCATTGGTGAGGATATCGTTGCCACCGAACTTTTATACCCCCGCAATCATGTACTCAGTGCCTATGATGTGGGCGCATTGCTGGCGGGCGGTATCTGGGAGGTGGATGTTTGGGAAAGCCTGCACATCCGCATTATCCCCACCGGGGATGAAGTGCTCGACTTTACCCGCAAGCCCGACCCCGGCAAAGGCCAAGTGGTTGAATCCAATTCACAGGTACTGCGGGCCATGGCAAGCGCCCTTGGGTGCTGCGTTGAACGCATTCCCCCCGTGGCCGATTCCCCCGAAGCCCTGCACGCCGCCCTGCAAGACAGCCTCAACGCGGGCATGCACATCACTATTTTTTGCGCGGGTTCCTCTGCCGGCACCAAGGACTTTACCCGCGCCACCATTGAGCGGGAAGGACGCATCCTTGTGCACGGCATTGCCGCCATGCCCGGCAAACCCTCCCTCGCCGGCCTGTGCCACGGGCGCCTTGTCATTGGTGCGCCGGGCTATCCTGTCAGCAGTGTTGTCTGCTTTGAAGAAATGCTCAGCCCTGTTATCAGCTGGCTCCACCGCAAACCCTTAGCCCAAAAGCCCGAAATGACCGTGGAACTTATGCGTAAGGTTCCTTCCCGCCTGGGGATAGAAGAATTTGTCCGCCTGAGTGTGGGCCGAGTGGGCGATAAAGCCGTGGCTATTCCTCTTGGGCGCGGCGCGGGCAATATCACCACCCTGACCCGCGCACAGGCCATCACCCGTATTCCCGCCAGCGTCGAAGGCCTTGCTGAGGGCAGCGTTGTTTCCGCCACCCTGACCGTTCCGCAGGAAACGCTGGACAATATCCTTATTTGTGTGGGAAGCCACGACAATACCCTTGATCTCCTCGCTGACGCGCTCATGGGGCTGGACGATCCTTTCCGCCTGGTG
>JAVVPD010000019.1:0-10964 GCA_036655975.1 Desulfovibrionaceae bacterium
CCTCCGCAATGGGGATGGTTTTCGCTGAGAACGGTTACTTGTTCAAGATTAAGGCCGAAAAATTGTACTAGTTTTATATTTCTGGCTCCTTGTGCCCGGAGTGGTTCCGGGGTTGCTGTTTGCGTGTTGGGACAAGGCTACACAAGGAGCCAGAAACCCACAACGGTAAAGGACTTACATCATGGAAGTAAAAAACGCCTACACCACAAAAGAACTTGCATATCTTATAGGGGTGGCTCAACAAAATGTTCACGCCCGCGCCCGCCGCGAGTCGTGGCAGTCCCAGCCCCGTGCGGGGCGTGGCGGCGGTCATGAGTGGCTTTTATCTTCCATGCCCACTGACACCCGCCAAGACATTGCCACAGCCATAGCCACCGCCATAGCCCAAGAAAGTGCCGCATCAACCCCGCGCATTAGCCCTGAAGTGTTTACCGTAAACACGTTAACAGATATCCCCGAGCACAAGCGCGAGCGTGCATCAGCGCGGGCATTGCTGGTACGCATGGCTCAGGAGTTTGGAGCCGCCAGCGGCACCCCGCGCACCGTGGCCTATGAAGTTTTTGCCCATGAATATAATGCCGTTGCCATTGCCGTGCCTGAGTGGGTGCGGGCTTTGGTCAGGCATATTTGCCGCGCGTCACTCTGTAATTGGGAAGATGCCCTGTGCGCCCAAGGGCTTGCCGCCTTGGCTGGCAAGCAGGGGCAGCACCGCAAGGGCAAGGGGCTTATAGACGCAAACCCCAGCATGGCTAAGTGCATTATTGCTGACATTGTACAGTATTACAGCATTTCGGCAGCGTCAGTGCTGGAAGGGCTGAAAGCCCGCTTTGAAGGCCAAGCCCTGCCGTCATTACGGCAGGTACAACGCTGGGTAAGCGCGTACCGTGCGGCTAACGCTCAGCCCTTGCTTAAAATCCAAAACCCTGACGGCTGGCGCAATAAGTACCAATCGGCGGCGGGCAGCCGTTCCGCGCATATAGACCGCATTAATCAACTATGGGAACTGGACTCAAGCCCCACGGACATCATTCTTGCGGACGGCAGCCGCCACACCCTTATGGGCTGCATTGACGTGGCCACGCGCCGCATCAAACTTTACTTGTCCCGCACGTCCAACGCCATGGCTGTGTGCTGCCTGTTGCGTAACGCCTTGCTGGACTGGGGCAAGCCTGAAACTGCCAAAATGGACAATGGCGCGGACTATAAATCTTTTCAGGTGAGCACGGTGGTGCATGATTTGGGTATTATTCCCGAATATTGCACACCCTTTTCCCCCGAACAAAAGCCCCACATTGAGCGCGCCTTCAAGACTTTTCAGCACAGCTTTGTGACCCGCCTTGAGGGCTTTATTGGGCACTCTGTCGCAGACAGAAAGGCCATTGAAGGCCGCCGTAGCTTTGCGGAACGGGTCAGCAAAAAGCAGGGCCTAAAGGCCAGTATGCAAGTGCGCTATACCGCTGAAGAATTTCAGGCCATTTGTGACACATGGACAAGAGATGTGTATGGCGAGGAAGTCCACAGCGCGCTTGGGCAAAGCCCCAATGATGCCGCCGCCCGTATGCAGGCAGAGACCACCATACAGCGTATTGACGAACGCGCCCTTGACCTTTTGCTGGCTCCCATTGCCCGCAATAAAGGCATTTGCCATGTGAGCAAAAAGGGCGTGCGCGTCAATAAGGGCCTGTACAATGCCGCACAGCTTGGAGGTTTAGAAGGCGAAGATGTGCAAGTGCGGCTGGATGAACAGGACGCGGGCTACATCTATGTGTTTGATTTGAATGGCCTGTTTATTTGCCGTGCTGAAGACCCGCACCTCACGGGCGTAAGTCAGCGTGAACTGGCCCTTGCCCGCACCCAGCATCAAAAGGCTGTGATGAAGGTCAAGGTTAAGGAAGCCAAGGCCATAGTTGCAGAGGTAAAGCCGCAAGAAACCGCCGCCCTTATTCTTAACCAAAAGGCGCGCCAAGGGGCTGCAAAACGTGCGGAACGTGCTGCCGAAATGCCAGCCACCGCCCACAACGACTATACAAATTTTGCCTTAGACCAAGCATCATTGGCGGCATTGGCCTGTCAGCCTGACGTGCCCACGCCCGAAAGCGCGGAAGAAAGCGTCATGCGGAAACGCATGGAAGATGATTGGTATATTCATAATATCCCGCACTTTGAAGCCACACAGGACGACTTGGCAAGTAAGGAAGCCTTTGTGACCTACCGCTCACTTATTGAGCGGCAGCGCACAGGCGGCAAGCTAACGCCCCCCGAAACCCGCTGGCTTATGGGCTACCAAAGCACCACCCATTGCGCGGTGCATATTGAAATGTTCAAGGATTTTGGCGAGGCCATGCTAGAAGGCGTGCGCCCCTTGTCCATCACCGCATAATGCGAAACTAAAGGAGTTTTTTTGTGAGCAACACAAACCCTTCCATAGCCCCCCTGCGTAATGTTGCCGCCTTTGCCGCGCTGGTTGAGCGCGTGACCAAGCGCAGCAATAACCTGCCCGGCATGGCGGTGTTTTACGGCAAAAGCGGCCTTGGTAAATCTGTTTCTGCCACCTACGGGGCCAACAAGCACAGTGCCTATTATGTGCAGGTCAAGAGCGTGTGGACAAAGAAGCGTTTATGCCAGTCATTTTTGCAAGAAATGGGTATCAAGGCCACCCCTACAGTGGGGGAAATGGTCGACCAGATAGGCGAACAATTGGCCCTTTCGGGGCGTCCACTCATTGTGGATGACGCACAGTTTTTGGTGCATCGCGGCATGATTGAAATTTTGCGTGACATTTACGAGAGCAGTTTTGCCGCCGTTATCCTCATTGGTGAAGAGTCCCTGCCTACTGACCTTAAACGCTGGGAGCGCGTTCACAATCGCATGCTTGATTGGGTGCAAGCCCAGCCTTGTGATTTAGCCGATACCCGTCATTTGGCGCGCATCTATTGCCCTAATGTGGATGTGGCTGATGATTTGCTGGAACAGGTGCGTAGCTCCGTAAACGGCTGTACCCGCCGCGTTGCTGTAAACCTTGACCACATCCGCGCCTATGCGGAAGGCAAGGCCCTAACCGCCATTAACAGTGCTACCTATAAAGGCCGCATTGATACGGGCAACGCGGGGAGGGGCTAATGGCAAATGTGCCCATACATATCCAAGCCGCCAGTGGCAAACCCTATGGCAGGCAGGCCATGTGGAACGCCATGCGCGATTTGCGGGTGTTTACCGCCAAGGACATAGCCCACGCCAGCAATCGAAAAACCGACACCGTAAGGGAGTATTTTAAGCGGCTTGTTAGCGCAGGAATTATTAAGGCGGGCGACAAACTGGTGACAGGTACAATCGGCAATCTTTTTCGTGCCCAGCTATACATCTTAGTGCAAGACATGGGGCACGAAGCCCCGCGCTTAAACCCTGACGGCAGCCCTCTTGTGGAAGCGCGGGATCATATGTGGCGCACCATGAAGATGCTGCAAAGCTTCACCTATTTTGACCTTGCCACTGCTGCCAGCACGGAAGAATGCCCCGTAAACCCCCGTGATGCCCAAGACTATTGTGGGGATCTGCTGCGGGCGGGCTACCTTGTGTGTTTACGCGATGCCACCCCTTCCAACAAAGCCCTGTACCGCTTGTTGCCCAGTATGAACACAGGCCCCCACGCCCCCAAGGTGCAGCGCACCAAGTGCGTGTTTGACCCGAACCTTAACAAAATTATGTGGCACGAGGACATAGAGCCATGAGCACTGCGACCTTTTGCCCTCTGACTGTGTCAGGCGGTGCTTCGCCTTCCTGTCATGGACAAGAAGAGTCCATTCCAGTCAGTCAAAGCTTGCCTTCCTTGCCAGAGAACAAAAATCCTCAGTGCTTGAGCGGCCCCGCCATGCAAAAGGCGTTAACCGCATGGCCAACGCTCCCCGCGTGGGTGCGCGCCTTGGCAGAAGCCTGTGACGGGCAAAGCCTACGTAAAACCGCCAGCCGCTGCAAGGTCAGCCCCGCCATGGTGTCGCTGGCAATCAATAACAGGCGGGAAAATTGGGATTTTATCAAGTCCAAGGTAGAAAACAGTTTGATGGTCAGCATGATGCCCTGCCCCGTGCTGGGCGTTATCAGCAGCCAGCGGTGTGAACAGGAACAAAAAACGCCCTTTAGTGCCGCAAACCCCTTGCGTGTACAGCTTTACAGGGCCTGCCATAACGGCTGTAAACACTTCAAAGGAGTACAGAAATGATAGCAGAATCCTTACAACAATCCGTCAACAGGCTGCGGGCCATGCTTATCCGCGACAACGGCGATTTGACCCACGGTGCCCCCACCATGCTGAATGATTTGGAGGCAGATATTGAGCGGGTACGCGGGCTGGAAGCGGTGGCCTGTGTGGAGATTCCCGTGCATTTACGCCCCTGCTACCCGCATACGGAGGCCATCAATGGACGCGCTTAATCCAGCCCCTGAGGGCTATATGCAGAATGCCCAAGGTCACTTGGTGCCCATGGCCCAAGTGCGCGAGATAGACAAGGCCCGTCACGAGCTGGTGCAGGAAAAAGCCGCCAAGGTCATAGCCATGCAAGAGGTTTTGCGTAGCCTTAAGCTGGAACTCATGGACGATGTGGGGGCCTTTGTGCAGCTCAGTGCCGAGCGTTACGGGGCCAAGCTTGGCGGGGACAAGGGCAATGTGACCCTGCTGTCCTATGACGGGCACTACAAGCTCACCCGCCAAGTGTCCGAAACCCTGACCTTTGATGAAGGCCTGCAAGCCGCCAAAGCCCTTGTGGATGAATGTTTGCGTGAATGGTGTGAGCAAAGCCCTGGGGAACTTAAAGCCATTGTGGAGCAAGCCTTCAGGGTGGACAAAGAAGGCCGCATAAAAACCTCTGCCGTTCTGGCCCTGCGCCGCCTTGAAATTGCCGATGAACGCTGGCAACGCGCCATGAAGGCCATAGGCGACAGTTTGCAGGTGCTGGACACCCGTTCCTATGTGCGCGTGTATCAGCGTGACGCAAGGGGTAAATATAACGCCATATCGTTGGATATGGCAGCACTGTAGGGGGGCGTTATGGGAGATGCATATATATTTGTGAAATGCCCTGAATGCGGTCAAAGAGTCCCCGTTGATATTGATGATGGTGAATTGGAAGAAGGCCCTACAACCACTTTTGAAGATAATCTCTGCAAAGAATGTCTCTGTGAGTTTTCTTGCGATATTAGTTTGGATGTCATGAATAAGAAAATTGTAGGCTAAACGCGAGACCGCCCCCCACGCGGGGCGGTCTACGGCAGGGTGGCCCCCACCGTACTGATGAGCCAAGCCAAAGGATGACAATATGGATACTGAAAAACGTAATAAAATCATTGAAAAAGTAAGAAAGCTTTATGCCTTGGCAGAGGGTACAGACTCACAAGAAGAAGCTGAGAGCGCGGTGTTAATGGCGCAATCTATTTTGCACGAATATAATTTAACTCTAACCGAAGCAGACTTGCAGGAAAAAGATGGCAAAAAATGCTTTGAGCATGTTCAAGATACAGGAACACGCCACCATTCTGCATGGGTTGCGATTTTGGCAAACAATATTGCAGATGCATTTGACAGCAAAATTATATTTGGCACACGATATATTAATAATAAAAAAATACCATACATAAGATTTATAGGTGTTGAGCCTGATGTGTCACTAGCTACGCACACATTTTACTATCTGTCAGGTGTGGCCATAAGACATAAAGACAGAAATAAAACGTCTTCCCAGCTTAATCACTGGAAAATAGGCTTTGCTGATGCTGTTGGTAGACGTTTGATAGCATATGCAAACACTAAAAAACAGGAAACACCACAAACAACGGCTCTTGTTATTTGTAAAGATGAAATTGTATCAGATTATATGAGCAAAAATCATCCAAACTTACGACAATCAAAAGTTTTCATGCCAAACCTTGATGCCATGGCATACAAAGAAGGTATTCTCGCAGGTGAAAAAGTTCCGCTTTCTCGCCCCATTAATGAAGCGGGAACTTGTTTTGGTTCTTTGACTGCGTAATACGGCGAAACCGCCCCCCTCACGGGGCGGTCTACGGCAGGGTGGCCCCCACCGTACTGATGAGCCAAGCCAAAGGAAAGTATCATGCACCAAGCCCATACCCATAGCACACATAAAAGCGGCCCCACCCCCAAGGGCAAGGCCGCTGCATGTGGTTTGGTAACGGGACTATTCTCCCATGGGCTTTTTGGCAGCGTCATACATCAAGGCAGTAGCCCGAATTGCATCGGTAAACAACAAAATATCGTCAATTTTTTTGATGTCATGCATGGTTTTTTCTTTGTTTTCACCAATAAGTTCAACGCGCAAGCGGTCGGGATTGTTGAAGTGAAAACGAATAAGGGGTTTGTTTTTATTATCATCCAGCAGCGCATTGCAATAGCTTTGTGCATCACGAATGGCAACCCTGTCCGAATCCACAGTGCCCATCAGCAGGGATTTTACCAGATAAAAGGCCTGCCATTCTTGTTCCGAGGTGACAACCTTGTCCTCGTCAACGGGGACAGTCTCCACGGGCGCGATTTCTTCTTTACGGGTGGCAGCCAAAGCAGATTTAAGCCTGTCGTCAATGCGCTCGGCAATAAATTCACTGAAAGCACGGCGCACAAATACCGTAAACTGCTCACGAACGTTTTTTGTGAGCTTGCCTTGGTATGTTTCGCGGGTAAAAAAGTCCACAAAGCCCTCGCTGGGGCTTGTTCCCTCCAACTGTTCCAGCAAAATACGCTTAATTTCACGGGTGTATTTCAATTCGTTAGCAGTATCCAAGGCTGTTTGCAGATTGAACTTGCCCTTGCACAGCTTTCTAAGCTCTGGAATGAGGGTTGTATCCACGTTTTCAAGGTTAAAAGCCATGAAGGGCCGCCTATCCATCTTTTTGAACTCTTCCAAGTCTGCGAAAAAGAGATAACGCACACCGTCTGTCAAAATGCCTATGCGTGCGTCAACAGTGGTGAAGTACCTGTGCAGTTGGTCGCATTTATCAGCATCAAGTGGAGTGCCGCAACACTTGCATTCAATCAAAATTATGGGCTTGCCCTCTTGCATAAGGGCATAGTCTACCTTTTCGCCCTTTCTGTCGGCAATGTCGGCTGTAAATTCAGGAACAACTTCAAGGGGATTGAACACATCATACCCCAATGCGCGGATAAAAGGCATCACAAGGGCGTTTTTGGTGGCTTCCTCAGTCCCAAGGCTTCCTTTGACCTTTTGCATCCTGTCCGCAAGGGCGGCGATTTCTTCAGAAAAATCCATACAGTCAGTCCCCCATGTTTTAGTATTTGCTCGGAATTATAAAGCAGTAAATTGTTACGTATTATACACATATTGTCAAAAAATATTCAGCACAATGCAGGTTACACATGGCAGAACAGCGTAAAAAATCCCACTCTATTTTGCTCACTATAAACAGCAAAGTCGTATCCCTTGAATTATACGATGCGGCCCTATGGCCCGCTGTGTCCAGCGTAGACGGCACCTTTCGGGTACGCATAGACGGCTGCTGGCACTGCTCCACAGGCGGCAAGTACAGCTTTTTAACCATGCATGCCGTGGCGGAACTGATTGCAACCCTGTGTAATGGCGGCACTGTTCCCATGCCGGCGCCTACCCCCACGGGATTTTACCGCAAGGCCCGTGTGCGGGTGCATTTTGGCGAATGCGTGGAAGGCATCCCCCTGCGTTGCACCCTAGGCAGCGTGTTGGAACTGCCGCTTAGGGGGGAAGATGGTCGCTGGTGGGTGTGGGTGAGCATTCCGCATGACAGAATGATGGTTCCCGTGGACGATGTAGAGTTACTCTAAGGGGGGCGTATGGCAGTTATTATTCAATTTCCCACACGGCAAGCGGTGCCTACTGCGGCCCCAGCACCAAGGGCCGCGCCTGCAATGCCCCCTATCAACCAGCGGGCTAATCCGAGCGACCAGCGCACTATGATGCTGGGTAAGATCCACATTGCTAAAAAGCAGCTTATGGACACCTTGCCCGGCTTTGATGACACAGTGTACCGCGACACCCTGCACAATTTATTCGGCGCGTCCAGTGCCGCAGACCTTAATCAGCGGCAAATGCACAGCCTGCTCCTGCACTTTGCGGGCCTTGGTTTTACAGCCAAGAAGGGCCGTCATCGTAAAAAGGCCCCTGCCGTCCTCAGCCATGACAGTGCTAACATGGGGCGCGAAGCCCTTATGGAAAAAATAGAAGCCCAACTGGCAGAAAAAGGCCGCGCGGAAAACACCGAAATGCCGTGGGGCTACGCAGTAAGCATTCTTAAAAGGCAAAGCGGCGGGCTAACCAAAGCCTTTGCCCAAGCCACGCCAGAGCAGCTTAACTATGTTATTGCCGCCCTGTACCGTGACGCCAAACGCAAGGGAAGGAAGGTGCGATAATGTGGGTATCACTACCGGAATTAGAAAACATCCTCGGCAAGGATATGGCAAAAACCCTCACCATATGTGCGGGTGGCATTGATACCTATGTGCCCGTGTATGCAGATATTAATCACATGCTGGCTCGTACCGTGGGCATGCGTGGCATGCAAGCCTTATGCGCTGCCTATGGTGGCAGGCGTGTTACCGTGCCCAATGGCAAGAGTGAACCGTATAAACACAAAATTATACAGCTTTTAGAGCAGGGCTTGGCAAAGGCCGCCATAGCCAAGCAATGCGGCGTGACAGAACGCTATGTGTATCATGTGGCTTCCTATGCTGCCCCAGCTAGGCAGTTGACTTTGCTCTAGCCGCCACATACACATTAGTACCAAAAAGAAACTTTTTAACCCTGAAATAGTGCAGGGATAGAAACTAAAACCCTCCGTGCGTACATCTATACGCACGGAGGGTTTTTCTATGAACTTGCTACACAAGCTTTTAGCCACATTTCGGCCTTTTTACGATTTTCGCGTTTTGCTTTTACTTTGCACCTGTGCGGGCATCGGCTACCTGACTGACCCCGCTGCCACGCTGGGGCTGGCATCCTACCTTGCTTATGTTATCGGCATGTGGGGCGCGGCACTGCTGTTGTGTAAAATTCTCATGCCCTACCTCTCTTTGTCCGAGCTCGCCCGCTCTGCTTTGTCTGACGGCAACCGCGCCTCTGCCATTGTTTTTGCTGCCCGTGTCAACTTGCTTATTGCCATTGCCCTGTGCCTGATGCTCTGGGGTAAATAGTAATGACTTCCCTGCTCGCCACCTTGCCCCTGTTGGCACAACTCTATTTGCCTATGCTCTGGGAAGAAAACCAACGCTATTGGCCCAGCTTTGACGCCGCTATCCACGCAGGGCAGGTAGAACAGGAAACATGCTACGGCCTCAAGGACAAACGCTGTTGGAATCCGCGCACAGAATTAAAGACCAGCCGTGAATATGGCTTTGGCCTTGGGCAAATTACCATTGCCTACGACAGTAAAGGGCGAGAACGCTTCAATAATTTTACTGATGTGAAGACCTATGATGCAAGCCTTAGGGCGTGGCAGTGGGACAATCGCTATGACGCGCGGCTTCAGTTGCGCGCCCTCGTCTTGAAAAATAAACGCAATTACAACGCGCTCACCGGCACCGCCAGCACAACAGACCGCACCGCCATGATGGTCAGCGCTTACAACGGCGGCCTTGGCGGCGTGCTGCAAGACAGGGCCTATTGTCGTCAGATTAAAAACTGTGACTCTGCCCGCTGGTTCGGGCATGTGGAAACCCATTCCCGTAAATCGAAGTCCAGCATGGGCAAGGAATACGCGGGCCGTAGCCCCTATACCATTAACAGAAAGTATGTGCGCAAGGTCATGGGCGAGTCTTCTGCCCGTTATCGGGAAGCCCTGCGAGGCATGGGGAGCACAGGGGGCACGTTATGAAGTTCATACATATAGTAATGATAAGCTTTTTCGTAATTCTGCTGCTGGTGGTGATGAACAATGAAGTCAAGTTAGCTCAGCAGCAAAAGCTTGTGACAAAGCTTGAACACGAGCTTGCCCAATGTTCAGCGGCCCTGAAGAGCGCCAAGAGCACCGCCGCTGACCTGCGGGAGCAAGGCACCATGAGCCAAGCCAATTGCGTGGATTCGCTTCTTGCCGCGCAAGGGCTGTTTGAGCTTGCCTTGCCTCCCGCTATTCCCACGGAACAGGGTACGGCGGATGTGACAGTGTCCGCAGTGCCCCCCGTAAACAGTTCGCCGCGTGAGGTAAACGATGCTGCGTTCACCACTTTTCTTAATACTTTTTAGCGTATTGTTGGCGGGCTGTGCCACAAAACCGCAGGTGCAAACCGTTACCGTCACCCGCGCTGAAGCTGTGCCCTATCCGCTGCGCCCCGATTTTATCCATTTGCAAGACGGTGACGTGGCCTGCATGAGCCACAAGGCTCGCCAGCGGCTGGGGCAACGCCACACCCTTATGGTCTGGTATCTGCGCGAACTGGAAAACGCCCTGAAAACTTACGACGCCCAAACAGCATTGCAAACGGAGCCTCGCCCATGATGACCGAACTTTTACAATCTGAACGCCTGATTATTGCCGTGGCTGGTGCCGTGGGGGCGGGTATGGCTACTGTGTTTTGGTTTGCCATTCGCAAGTTTTTTGTCACGCGGCATGACCATGACGCTGTCCGCAGTGCTGACGCAGCTTTCCATCAAAAAGAAAGAGCACAAGATGCCGCCGTCATTCAAAAACTTTCGGATTCTGTCAACAAGCTCACCGACCGCATGGTGGCGATGGAAACGCGGGTCAACGCCCTGCCCACAGAAACCATGCTCAATAAGCTGAACATTAGTATTTCTGAATTAGCAGGGGCCCAGCAAGCCCAGCAAGGACAACTCAACGCCATGAATAACACCCTCATGCTGATACAGCAGCATTTATTGGAGTCCCGCTAATGTCTGCCAACTTTGCCCGCATCATAACCGAAGATCGCCGCCTAACGCTACTCAAGGTATTGGACGGCAGCCCTGATCGCC
>JAVVPD010000019.1:10974-29711 GCA_036655975.1 Desulfovibrionaceae bacterium
GTGCCAACCATTATGTTTTACAGACTATCTTAGGTGAAATGGGGCACGCTGTCAGCCGCGACCAAGTGCTTGCAGATTTATCATGGTTGCAAGATCTACAATTGCTTACCACTGAAGTACTTATGGGCACCGATTGCCCCATCACTGTAGCCGCATTGTTGAATAGGGGGGAGGACGTGGCCCACGGGCGCGCCGTAGTGCCTGGCATCAAACGCCCCTTGCCTGGGGTCTGCTAATGCCGCCCGTCAGCAGTATAAAACGGCTGCCACCTGAACATAGGGCCGCCATAGCAGAGCAGCTTGCCGCAGGCCGCACGCTTAATGAAGTAGCCGCCCAAGTGCGCGGCATGGGGGCCGATGTTTCCCGCTCTGCCATAGGCCGCCACAGAGGCGGCGGGAGGCGGAGAAGGCGAGAGCGATTCCGTAAAAAACGCAATGATGCTGGCTGTAGCCTTTGAAAAGTTGGCCCGTTCCGCCAAAACAGGCGCGGAACTGGAGCGCATGGCTGCTAATGCCGCCAGCCAAGTGGTGGACGCGCAGGCAAGGGCCACCCCGCAACTGCCTGACCTTTCGCACCTCACACCAGACCAAATTATTGAACTTGTGCGTGCCCTAGCCGCCGCGCAAATAGCCATTCAAGAGTAGGGACAGCCATGACAAAAGCCAGCATACGCCCCGAAAATCGTAAGGAAGTTGTTCATGCCCTCGGCATGAGCGCGGCGCGTTGCTCTATGGCGGCTTTTGTTATGTACACGCTTCATGGTTACGCAATGGGCTGGGTTCATGAAGAAATATGCCGTGAATTGGATGATTTTTTAGGTGCGGTACTGCGTCAAGAGTCCCCGCGGCTCATGATTACCATGCCGCCACGCCACGGCAAAACAGAGTTGGCATCACGCCGCTTGCCCGCCTATGCCTTTGGGCGCAACCCTGACATATCCATTATATCTACATCATATTCCGCAGACCTTTCCAGCCGCATCAACCGTGATGTGCAGCGCATTATTGACAGCGAGCAATACCGCGAGGTGTTCCCCACGGTGGGCCTATGGGGCAAGAATGTGCGCACGGTGGCTAGTGGCAGTTACCAACGCAATAGCGATATTTTTGAAATAGTTGGGCACAAGGGTTCCTACCGTTCCGCTGGTGTTGGCGGCGGCATCACGGGCATGGGCGGCGACATATTGCTTATAGATGACCCTTTTAAGGATCGTGCCTCTGCTGATAGCCCTACTATTCGCCGTAATGTGTGGGAATGGTACACCAGCACGCTGTACACCCGCCTTGCACCAGGCGGCGGTATACTGCTCATTAATACCCGCTGGCACATGGATGATCTCTCAGGTCGCTTGCTTGAACAAACAAAGGCAGACGGCGACCAATGGCGGGTGGTGGACTTTCCAGCCATTGCCACCGTGGACGAAAAACACCGCAAAAGTGGTGAGGCCCTGCACCCTGAGCGTTATTCCCTCAAAAAGCTCGAAGGCATACGCCGCGCCATTGGCTCGCGTGACTGGGAAGCACTGTATCAGCAGCACCCCACGCCTGACGGTGGCAGCATTTTTATGCAAAATTGGCTGCGCTTTTACTTTCCCCGTGACCTGCCAGAGCGTTTTGACAATGTCATTATGTCTTGGGACATGACCTTTAAGGACGGCAAGGATGTAGACTTTGTGGTGGGGCAGGTGTGGGGTAAACATGGGGCAGAAATGTTTTTGCTTGATCAGGTGCGCCGCCGCATGGGCTTTACAGAATCACTGGCAGCCTTTCGTGAACTGGTTAAAAAGTGGCCCCAAGCTACGCGCAAGCTTATTGAAGATAAGGCCAATGGCCCAGCGGTTATAGACAGCCTGAAAAAGAGCATCCCCGGTATCATTCCCGTGCAGCCCGATGGTAGCAAGGCTGCCCGCGCCCACGCTGTAACCACGTTTTTTGAAGCGGGCAATGTGCTTATACCACACTCGCAGTGGTGCCCATGGTCACAGGCCTATGTGGATGAATTAACCCAGTTCCCGGGGTCTGCCCATGACGATCAGGTAGACGCCACAACACAAGCCTTGCGAGATTTTTTAACCAAATCTCCCATGCGTATAAATCCAGCCATTTTAGGCCATGCTGGGGGTAAACCTATGTCAATGTATGGGGCGGGGGCTTTTGGTGCAGTAGGGCGGGGCATAAACGGCCATAAACACTATGCGCGTAGTGGGAGACTTGTATGACAGTAGACAGCAAAAAAATGTACATCTCCTCATCAGTGCGAGAACAAATGGCACATAGCCAGCAACCCATGACCATGGAACAAATACGCGCCACCTTTGGCCCTGCCCGTACCCTTGGGCAGCCTGACGCTGTGCACGTGGCCATGGACGCGGCCCTTGAAGAATGCGGAGCTTATGGCCTTATGCAGCATACCTTTCAAATGGGCAATATGCTGGGGGCGGGCACTACGGGCTTTTTGGGCTATGCCTATTTGTCTATGCTGGCCCAAAACGGTCTTATCCGCGCGGGTGTGGAAACCGTAGCCGATGAAATGACCCGCAAATGGGTAGAAATTAAGGGCGCGGATACGGAAGATGATACCAACATTAAAACCCTGACCCGTGAACTGGAACGCTTTAAGCTGCAAGCGGTGTTTAACGATGCCGCCGCAAAAACGCAGTATTTTGGCGGCTGTCTTGTGTACATAGACACGGGCGACCTTGACGCTGTTACCGCGCGCACCCCCCTGTCCTTGGACACCGCCACCCTTGCCCTAGGCTCTTTGCGCCGCTTTACGGTGGTTGAACCCATAAACATTTACCCCGGGCACTACAACGCCAGTGACCCTTTAAGCCCTGAGTACTTTAATCCGCAAACATGGTGGGTGCTGGGCAAGGAATACCACAAGAGCCGATTTTTATATTTCACTGCCAATGAAGTGCCCCTGCTATTAAAGCCCAGCTATAACTTTTTTGGCATTCCCATGACCCAGCTTGCGCTGGACTATGTGGGGCACTTTACAGAGACGCGGGAGGCCGCAGCCCGCTTGCTCACTAAGTTCAGCTTAACAGCCTTTAAAACCAATTTAAGCGGTATTCTTAACGGAGGTGGTACCTCTGACCTTGACGCACGCATCCAGTATTTTTTGCAAAAACAAAGCAATGACGGCTGTTTTGTTATTGATAAAGAAACAGAAGATCTTGTAAAACTTGATACTTCCCTTGCGGGCACTATCGACATTGTGCGTCAGTCTTTAGAACTTTTATCCGCCATTTTTCGGGTGCCGGCGGTCAAGCTTTTGGGCATTAGCCCTGCGGGCTTCAACGCCACGGGCGAGGGAGACTTACGTAATTATTATGACTACACAGCCAGCCAGCAGCAAAAGATTTTACGCCAGCCTCTTAACCGCACGCTGGATATTTTGCAGCACAATGCCTTTGGGCAGGTTGACCAGACCATTAGTGTGGATTTTGTGCGCCCAGGGGATGATGACCCCAAATACATTTCAGACATGAACAAAGTACGCGCCGACACAGACGCCGTATTGCTGGACAGGGGCATAATTTCCCAAGAGGAAGTGCGCGCCCGCATTGCAGCAGACCCCGCCAGCGGTTACAGCGGCATTGATGTGGACAATGTACCAGAACAGGCAGGTGCGGGAATGTCTGACCCTATGAATGATGCGGACGAAGCTGGGAAGGTGTGGTGATGCAAGAAAAACGTCCGCGCACAGCCCGCCCCGCAGTCCCTAATAAGGGCATTGAAACAAAAATTCGCCGTCAACTTTTGCACATGGTGGACGAGATGCAGCGTTCAGTACTGTGGTGGGTGGGGGCTACATACAAAGCTCGCTTACCAGAAATTGCACAGGATGCTGCCCGCCCCCGTTGGAAACGCGCCCTTTTGTACGCGCTGGACGCAAGCCCCAGCCGTGACCTTGAAAGGGCGCTTAAAAAAGTTATGCGCCGCTGGGAAGGTCGCTTTGGTAAAATGGCACTACAGCTTGCACAAAAATCCGTACGCAATACAAACACCAGTGCCACCCGCGCCATGCAGTCGGCCCTTAAAGATGCGGGATTTACTGTTAAAATGCGTAACACCCGCGCTGTAAATGATGTGTTGCAAAGCCTCGTTATTGAACAAACAAATCTTATAAAGTCCATCCCACAGGTATATATGGGAGAGGTGCAAGCACTGGTTATGCGTAGCGTGCGCGAAGGGCGCGATATGGGCTTTTTAACCGAGCAGCTTGAAACCCGCTATGGCATGACCCGTAAGCGCGCCATCACCATTAGCCGCGACCAAACCAACACAGCTACGGAAAGCATTAGCCGTGTACGCAATAAGGCCTTGGGCATTACCCACGGGGTGTGGATGCACCGTAGTGGCAGCAAAAAGCCTCGCCATAGCCACATTGAGGCCAATGGCAAAGTCTTTGACTTGTCCATAGGGCTGATGGTGGACGGGGAAACTATTTTTCCCGGTGAAAAGGTCAATTGCCACTGCACCTATCGGCCTGTGCTACCAACCTTCCCCGGTGAGGAGACACAAGCATGAGAAAACACAGCATAGCCTTTGACAGCAAAAGCCAACGCCGCATGGATGAAAACGGCTTCATGCATGTGTCCCTAAGCCATATCAGCAAGGAAACCGTCAATCCCTATTATGGGCGGGAAATTCCTGACTGGCAAAATATGGGGCTTGATCCTGAACGTGTGTATCAGGGCTATCGCGCTGGGGAAGAATTGGCACAAGCTGCTGCCACATTTAACGGTTTGCCCTTGTTACAGGGGCATCATGTGGAACACGCCGAAGCCCCGCAAAAAGAATTTCGGGTGGGTAGCCTTGGCACCAATGCTGTTTATGCCGCCCCCTATTTAGACAACAGCTTGGTTATTACCGATGCCGAGGCCATACGCGCCATTGAGCAAGGCACCAGCATGGAACTTTCGGCGGCCTATATGTATGACGCTGATTTTACAGCAGGTAGCTTTGAAGGCCAGCCCTACGATTTTGTTATGCGTAACATTCGTGGCAACCATGTGGCCATCGTGCCAGAGGGCCGCGCTGGGGCTGATGTGGTAGTAGCTGACGCACAAATAAACCCTAAACCCCAAGGAATTGTTATGGGAATACAACAAACGCTTGCCCGCATTAAACAGCGGGTAATCATGGCTTTGGACGCTGACCCTTCCATTGAAAAAACAGAAGTGGACTTGGCTAAAGCTCTTTTGGAAGTCAACTCCACAGAAGCGGAAAAGGAAGGGCTTAATCAAAAAGACATTGGCCTTGATGCAGACAAGGATGCAAAAATAAAAACCATCCTTGAAATGTGTGCAGGCCTTGACCCCGAAAAAGCTAAGGCTTTGGGCGATGCCCTGCAAGAGCTGGCCTATGATTCGGATACAGCAAGCGATGAAGACCCCAAGGCCGCCGAGGACGCGGACGATCCCGCCTTGGATGAAGAGGCAGCCGTCAAAAAGGCTATGGACGCTTGCGGACTGGATGCAGAAGACCCTGACGCCCAAAAAGCCTTTGCCGAGGGCGTAAAATATGGGGAAGGCAATGCAAAAGCCGAACCGCAAAAGCCCGCAGCAGACGAAAGCGAGGGGGCCAAGGCCGCCATGGACAGCCGCATGCGCCGCAATATGGCTTTGGACGCTGCCAGTATTCAGCGCGGGGCTACTCAGGCGGCAAAACTGCACTTTAAGGCTGTTACTACTGCCGCGCGGAACGTGCGCCCGCTGGTGGGCGACATTATTGACCCTATGGCCTTTGACAGTGCCGATGACATCTATGGCAAAGCCTTGGATATAGCAGGCTTTAAAAAGATTGACTACCCCCGTAGCGCGTGGCGCGGTATGTGCGACCTGTTGCGTCAACAGCGGGCCGGCACCGCAAGCCCTGCCACTATGGCCCATGACAGCAAGGCAGACGGCATGGGAAAAAACCTTAGCAACATTCGTGTGGAGGGCTAACATGAGTCAGACAAATTTTCAAACAGCTATTAACACTGGCCCTAGTCAGGGTGTTGCGGGCGACCGCGCAAGCCTAAACCCCGCCGTGTATACCGTGGGTAATCCCTTGGCAGACGGCCCCGTGAACACTGGTTCCTTTGTGTGGCCCAGTGCCAATGGTGCCGCAAATACGGGCACGGGCGCACCCCTCGGCTATGTGGAGCGTGTTATTGTCAATTATAACTATGATGTGCTTTCTGGTGCCACCATGGCCATAGCCAGCGGCTGCGCCCTCACTGTAGCCCGCAAGGGCGACTATTACGCGGTATCAGCTACCGTTGCTACGGATGGGCAAAAGGTTTTTGCGGTACTGGCTGACGGTAACATTAAAACTGGTGCCGCAGGGGCCACCGTGGTGGGAGCAGTAGAAACAAACTGGCATGTTGTTAAAGGCGGCCCAGCAGGCGAACTTATTACTATCAGTAACTGGAGTTAACTATGAGTCTTACTGCACAACAGGCCGCCGTATTCGGCTTTATCTTCCCCAGTCACAGGGGGTGGATTACCCCTAGCACTATGGCCCACATTGCACAGGACGCGGCCCTTGTGACCATGCCCAACGCGGCTGTGCCCGCAGAGCTTGCCGCCTATATTGACCCCCGCGTTATTGACATCCTCACCGCGCCCTTAAAGGCCCGTGAAGTGTTTACGGAGGTTAAAAAAGGCGACTGGACTACCCCTTATGCCAAGTTTCGTGTTGATGAAATAACGGGCAGCACCGAAGCCTACAGCGACTATGGGCAATCCAGCATGAGCGGCACCAACTCCAATTGGCTAACCCGTGAAAATTATCTGTTCCAGACCATGATTAAATACGGAGACTTGGAAACAGAAGTCAGTGCCGTGGCTAAAATCAACCTTGCATCCAAAAAACAGCAAGCCGCTGCCCGCGTTATCGACATTGACAGCAACCGCTTTTACCTGCGGGGCGTGGCTGGCAAAAAGATTTTTGGCCTGCTCAATGATCCTTCCCTTGCAGCCCCCATGGCCCCGTTGCCCACGGGCACGGGCAATAGCCCCTTGTGGAACAACAAAACAACAAAGCAACGCTACGAAGATATATTGGCCTTGTTCCAGTCCCTTGTCACGGCCTCCCAAGGCTATGTGGACAAAGACACAAAACTCAAGCTTGTTATGTCCCCGCAACTGGCGGTTGACCTTGCCTCTGCCACGGATTTTAACATTTCTGTGCAAGACATGCTGGACAAGTATTTTAAAAATTTGACTATTATCACTGTGCCGGAAATGCACAACGCGACCACCGGCGAAACCATGATGATTATTGCCGATGAGGTGCAGGGCATGCAAACGGGAGAGCTCGGTTTTTCTGAAAAAGTCAGGGCGCACCGTGTCATCCCTGATGTGTCCAGCATGCGCCAAAAATGGAGTTCTGGCACCTATGGCGCGTTAATTTATTTACCTTTTGCGATCCAGCAAATGCGGGGGATGTAGCAATGGCGGCTAAAAAAAGTTCTGAAACAGTATTTGTGTATGCCAACTTGCCCAATGGACAAAGTTTTCGGATTTCCGCTGGTCGCACTGTAACGTTAGAAGGCTACCCCGTCTCAAAGTTAGTGGACGATATGGGGAATGCTCTTCCCGCAGGGCAATACGGCATTACCGAATTGCCCGCCGAAGACTGGCAACAAGTGGAAAAGCTGTACGGTCAGCTCACTGTTATGCAGTCGGGTATCATTTTTACAGCTCAAAGTCGCGAACAGGGTGACGCCATGGCAGCAGAGCGTTGTGGTTTGCGGCATGGGGTAGAACCTATTGACCCAGCCACCACAGCAACCAAGCCCTTAGAAGTTGACAAGGAATAGAGCCATGGCCGCCGTTGTTTTGGATATTCCCACCTTTCGGGGCATATACCCGCAATTTGAGGCTTTAAGTGATGCCCAAGTAAATAACGCATTTAATGTTGCCTGTTTACTGTTGGACAATACCGATGTCTCCATTGTGCCCTATGTGCCCGGCGTAAACACTGAACGGGAGGTGCTATTGTATTTGCTCACCTGCCATTTATGTGAGCTTGCACTGCGGGCCAGTGGGGTGGTGGGAACCATTACGGCGGCGGCTCAGGGCAGCGTCAACGCAAGTTTCACCATGCCTCCCGTGCCCAATGCCCAGTGGTTCAGTCAGACACAGTGCGGGCTAACGTATTGGCAAGCAACCTTAAAATTTAGGCAGGGGCGGTATTATGGCAAGCTTTGCAATTAGTGGTGGGGGCAAGTGGATGAGCTACATAATCAAGATTGCTGATCAACATCCTGAACTGCGGGTGGGATTTTTGGAAGGGGCAAGCCATACGGGTGAAACCTCTGCCTCAGGCACGCTTGTTGCCCCCATTGCTGCCGTGCATGAATTTGGTGGCACAATACAGCGGCCTGCCCGCAAACAAACTTTGCATTTTCGCATTAACAAAAAGGGCCAGCAAGTATTTGCCAAGGCTACATCCAAGCGTATCAACAAAACTATGGACGTGGATATTGGCGGCGGTACCTCTGTTATCCCCCCACGCCCTTTTATGCGGCGCACCGTGGAAGAAAAGAAAAACGCGTGGGCCAAGGCTACAGCCAAGTTATTGAAGGCGCATCCTGACGGTGCTGATGCTGCCATGCAACTTATGGGTGATGTAATAGCTAAGGATATACAGGCTACTATTGAAAATAGTGTGCCGCCCCCATTGAAGGCTTCCACCATTGCTGCCAAAAGACGGCGCGGTAAGTCTGCCCCTGAAAAAACGCTTATTGACACTGGGGCCATGCAAGAGGCTGTTGCCTTTGAAGTCACAGGGGGCGCGGTATGATGGGGCTTAACCTGCATGGCCTAGTGCATCCTGTTATAGCTTTGGTGCATCCTGATGAAACGATAACAATGTATCAATCTATGGGGCAGCGTAATATTAAGGGAAAAATAACGCCCATATATGCCGCCCCGCAAACAGTCATGGCCCAAGTGCAAGCCGTAGGTGACGCGGCCCTGGCCCACGCTGACAGGGTGGGCCAAAACGATATAACGCGGCATTTTTATTTACACGCTACAGCCCAAAGGCCCCCCGCAGGTGTTGTGCGCCCCTTGGCGCGGGGGGGCGATATATTTCAGCGGGCCCAAGAACACGGCGGCACATGGTGGCTCATAATTGCTACCCCTGAGGAATTTTCACGGGTGGGCTGGGTATGTGTGCGCTGCTCACTGCAAGCTATAGCCCCTGATTTTACCGCGTCAGACTGGTACACGGAACAAAAATAATGAGCAGATACACCAACATACAGCCTTTAAGCCAGCCGGATGTGTACACGGCTGTGTATGATTTTATACAGGCTTTTGGGCTGCCTGCCATGCCCGCTGAAAATACTATTCGTGGTTGGCAAAACCGTAATCATTTGCCAGAAAACACTAATGAATATGCGGTTATTACTGTGATGGATGCCAAGCGGCGCGGCACTAATGTGCAGACGTTTACTTTTGATCCTGCCACACAGGCAAACGGAAATTTGGCAAGTTCTATCTTGGTGGTGTGCGGGGTGCAATGTGATTTTTGCGCCAATAACGACACAGCACGGCAAAGGGCGCAGTCGATGGAACTGGTGAACCGTTCGCCCTTGGCTACGGACTTTTTTACACCCTATGGTATTTCCCCCCTGTATGCAGAGGATGTGCGCGATTTGAGCTTTGTGGACGGTTCAGAGCAATTTGTACAGCGTTTTAATACCACCCTGTTTTTGTCCTTTTGGGCCTCAATGTCTGTCTCTGTAGGTTGGTTTGACCATGTAGATTTGTATGTCGAAAACGTAGACGTACATCACCCCATATAGGAGTCTTTATGCCCATTAGCGCATCGCAAATAGTACAAGTCAATCCCCGCTTGCTCAAGCCAGGGGGTAAAGATTTAGAGCTTAACGGCCTTCTGCTTTCGCAATCAGACACCATTCCCATGGGCATGGTTATGCCCTTTGGTGACCCCGAAAGCGTGGGGCAATATTTTGGCCTGCAATCTGTGGAATACCGTCTGGCCTCGGTATATTTCCTTGGCTACAATAACTCTTTTATCAAACCCCGCGCCTTTTTTGTGGCTCGCCGTTTGGCATTAGCCGCAGCTCCTTGGCTGCGTGGTGGCCCCATAACAGTCAAGGTAGCCAGCCTGAAAGCTATAACTAATGGTACGCTCACCCTTACCCTTGGCGCGCACTCGGCTACCATGACGGGCATTAGCTTTGCCGCCATTACTAGCTATTCTGACGCCGCTGTTATTGTGCAAGGGGCCATTCGTGCCGAAACCGTTGGGAAAACAGCGTGGACTGAGGCCACAGTTGTTTATGATAGTCTTTTTGATGCTTTTGTTGTTTCTGGCGGTGCAGTGGGAAAAGAACAGGCCATTGACTACGCAACGGGTACGGTGGCGGAAACGTTGTTGCTCACCCTTGCGGGTGGCGCGGTGACCTCGCAAGGGGCCGACGCACAAACTGAAGCCGAAAATATGGAAGCCGTTGTGTTGCAAACTACTAATTGGGTAACTTTTACTACCACATGGCAGACAACTCTTGATGAGGTTCTGGCTTTGGGCGCGTGGGCCAATGGCAAGGGTGTGGCCTACCTTTATGTGTACCACGACACTGACCCCAAGCTATTGCAGCCTGGCAATCGGGCCACCATTGCCCAAGCGGTGAAAACTGCCCAGTTTTCTGCCGTTGCAGGGGAATGGGGCAGCGCGGAATACGCGGCATTTGTGCTGGCTATGGGGGCCAGTATTGACTTTAACCGTATTCAGGGGGCCATTACCACGGCTTTTAAGAGTCAAGACGGACTCACCGCCAATGTGGAAACCAGTACCGACGCTATTAACCTGCTGGCACAAGGCGTTAACTTCTATGGCAATTACGCCACACGCAATGATCAATTTGTATTTCACTACCCTGGTTCCATGTTCGGGCGTTACAGCTTTGTGGACACCTACCTCAACGCCGTGTGGATAAACAACGCCTTACAAGTGGCACTTATGGCGGGGCTGACTACAGTTCAGCGCGTACCCTATGTGGATGAAGGCTATGCCCTTATCCGCGCATGGCTGCAAGATCCCATTAATCGCGGTTTGCGTAATGGCATTATTGACCCAGGTGTAACCCTTTCTGAGCTGCAAAAAAGTCAGATTAACCGTGAGGCTGGGCTGAACATTGTGCCAGAGGTGCAGCAAAACGGCTTTTACGTACAAGTGCTAGACCCAGCGCCTAATGTGCGTATCCAGCGTGGCAGCCCTATTGTTAATTTTTGGTACACCTATGGCGGTTCCATACACCGCCTTGAAGTTGCCTCCACCGCCATTGTCTAAGCCTATATTCAGGAGAATTTGCATATGTCTCAAACTCAAGAAGCAGCCTTTGGCAATATCACCTCTGCCAATTCCACTGTAGTACTCACCGTGGCACAGGTTTTCCCCTCGGGCATTACTTTACAGCAATTTTCCACCGACCAATCTGTTGTTATGGACGAAGTGACCTGTGCGGAAACGCGACTAGGCGTTGACGGTTTTCTGGCTGGCGGTTGGATACCCGGCGAAAAGCCCGTAACCCTCATGCTGGAAGCAAGTAGCCCTAGCTATGACGCGCTGGCACAGGTGTGGAACGCACAAGATCAAGCCCGCACGCTGTATGAATGCACACTCACCGTGCGCGTACCTAGCCTGAACAAAAC
The DNA here is from genome assembly GCA_036655975.1 of Desulfovibrionaceae bacterium. Lineage (GTDB taxonomy): Bacteria > Desulfobacterota > Desulfovibrionia > Desulfovibrionales > Desulfovibrionaceae > CASQEL01. The sequence continues at coordinate 22,661 of JAVVPD010000019.1, forward strand.
CTACACATGGAGCGGCGGCGTACTGAAAAGCGGCACGCCCTTTCCCGGCCATAAAAAGGTACTTGATCCTACTACGTGGAAATTCGTCTTCGCCAAGTTCAAGCCCAGTAATAATTAGGAGGCAAAAGTATGGCTCGTAAAGAAATCACCGTCACGTTTAACGATGACGGCAATAAATTGACCTTTCGTATAGTCCAAATGCCCGCCACCAAGCTGGAAAGCTGGCTCATACGTGCAGGGCTCGTGTTGGCAAATAGCGGGGCCAAGTTTCCAGAGGGCGCAGGATTACAAGCGGCGGGCATGCACTTAGCCTCGCAAGGCATGTCTGCCCTTGGCGGTGTTAACATCGACTACGAAAAGGTCAAACCCCTGTTAGACGACTTGCTGCACTGTTGCCACCGCGTGCTCGACGGGAGCGTGGAACAGCACGTGACCGAAAGCACTGTGGACGGTTACATCACTGACGTGCGTAACCTCTTTAAGCTGCGGGTAGAGGCACTGAAGCTGAATCTTGATTTTTTCGACATCGGCGGCCTCTCCGCATTGCTGAACCCAGTGACGGAAAAAGGTACGCCAGCTTCGTAAACATTTCTCCGCTCATGGGACTGCTGGTTGCCAGAGATAAAGCCACCCTGCGGGATTTAGAAAGCTATTACAGCTATGAAGATGCCCTGAATTTGGCAGAAATTATTAGGGTGACAGATCACAATATACGAGCAGCTTGGAAGGATTAAGCAATGGCAACAATCATTGACGCACTGATTATCACCTTGGGCCTTGACCCCAAGGGCGTAGGTACAGGCATTGCAGAGACGCGTAATGTACTGGACGGCGGTGTGAAGAGTATTGCCTCACAGATTATTGCACCGCTCTCCGCCATGCTGGCAGGGGCCTTTGCTGGCGGGGCCATTGTGCAACGCTTTGTAGATGCGGCGGAGCTTGGAAAGCTTTCCAAGCAATTGCATGTGGGTGTGGAAGATTTGCAAGCATGGCAGGGGGCAGCAACCATAGCAGGTGGCAGCGCGCAGGGCTTGCTGGACAGCGCAAAATCCCTACGGGAAAAGACAGGCAGCCGTCTGCCCATTACCACACAGCTATTGTACATGGCCGATCGCCTGAAGGGGCTTTCTGAAATACGCGCCTTAGAGCTAGGTTCCAAGATGGGGCTGGACGAGGGCACTATCAAGCTGCTGCGGCAGGGGCGGCAGGCCGTTAATGATTTAGTAAACCAGCAACGTGAGTTGGTGGCCTTTACCGCGCAGGATGTAGCGGCGGCTCAAAGCCTTAAAAAAAGCTACGAAGCTTTGAAAGGCGTATTTTTCATGGTGGGTAATGTTATTACCAAGCTTTTTTTACCGCCCTTACGCCTCATGAGTGAAAAGCTGCAAGCCGCTGGGGGCATAGTGCCGTGGGTAACGGAAAAGTTGGCCGCCATGTCCCAATGGATTGGGCAAAACGGCCCGCAGATACAAAACGTGTTTATAGCCCTTGCCACCATACTTACAGCGCGCATGGTTCCAGCACTGTGGGCTACTGCCCGCGCCGCGCTTAGTGCTATGCTGCCATTTTTGCCCTTCATATTACTAGTGGCAGGGCTGGCCCTCGTTTTTGATGACTTGATGACCTACATCAACGGTGGCGAATCGGCATTGGGGGACTTTTGGGCAATCTTTGGCACAGGGCCAGAGCTTGCTGCGGCCTTTGCCGCTGGGTGGGAGGGCGTCAAGGTGGTGATGAGTGGCTGGTGGGAAATATTAAAGCAGCTCGGTAAGGCATTATTCGGCTTACTGACCTTCAACCCCACTGTTTTGACTGAAGCCGGGTACGCCATTTTGAACATATTCAGTGATGTGTGGAGCAAGCTCAATGAAATATTGGGCCTTGGGGAAAAGTTTGGCAAGCTCATGGCGGGAGCCTCTGCCCTGTGGGGCAAGTTTACAGACAAATTGGGTTTTGGCGGTGCGGCGCAGGACGCGGAGGTAACATATGATTCTAATGGTATGTATCAGGCTATGAATCCTGACCCAGCCAGAACAGTTAGCCCAGTTGACAGCAAGGGAGGTGGCAATACCAGCGTGCAAAGCGAAACCAAGATTGACAAAATTGAGGTAGTCACACAGGCCACCGACGCGCAGGGCATTGCCAATGACATAGGAGGAGCTACAAAAAACGCTTTTAACAGTAATACTATGGGCATGGCTGCCAATTCAGGAGTACAGCAAAAATGAGTGGCATTCTGGATAATTCGCAATATGGGCAGTGGTCTGTGGTGGATGAGGGTGGCAAGGCACTGGTCGTATTCACGTCATTTATCGATATGGATTTTAAGGACGACTCCAAGGTTCCTGACCAGCCCGTGGAAGAAGGGGGATTTTTCTCCTACAACAAAGTGGAATCCCCCGCAGAAACCTTTGTCACCCTTGCGATGCAGGGCGATGAAACGGCCATTGCCGATGCTGTAGAAACATTGGGCAAGGCAAAGCGCGAAACATCTTTACTGAGCGTGCTTACCCCCTCCCACGTCATAGACTCGGTAACGCTGACAGGCTTCAATTACCGTCGCCGCCGTGAGGACGGCCTCAGCCTTTTGGTGGTGGAATTGCATTTACAAGAAATACGGCAAGTGGCGGCGCAATACGTCTCCATACCTGTAAGACAAGCCAAAAACCCCTCTGATGCAAGCAAGCAAGACAGGGGCAAGGTGCAGAATAAGTCCATAGCCCAGCAAGGCAAAGAAAAAGTTGCGAGTTGGTTCCAATGATTGAAATTCCCCTCATTGCTGTGCCATCCCAAAGCCTACAAATATTGCTAGATGGGCAAGAATGCACGATCAGCGTCTATCAGCGCAATGCACGCTTGTATATGGATATGGATGTGGGGGATGTGCGCGTGGTCACTGGGGCTATATGTTTGGATGGTGTGAATGTGGTGTGGCACGCACAAGTAGTGTTTACAGGCTCACTCCATTTTGTGGATACGCAGGGGCGTGAGGCTCCGCAGTGGGCTGGCCTCGGGTCGCGTTGGCGCATGATTTTTATAAACGCTGGCACAGAGTTGTCCACACGCCTACAATTTTGACGGGGATAATATGAACACATCTTTCACGCGTAAAATCATTGAAACACGCATCACTCTTGCCAAAGGGAGCTTTGGCGGGCAGGGCAACACCAAGGTCATACGGGGGCTTGCCACTGAAGTAAGTGTGGAAAAGCCCGGCCTACCAGATAAGGGCAAGGCCAGCATAAAAATCACCAACGTGCCCCTGAATGATATGGAACAGCTTACCACACTAGCCTTTAAGCCCTTGCAGTATCAGCGTAATAGTGTGGTTGTTTTAGCAGGAGATGCTGAAAGTGGTCTTTCTCAGGTGTTCAGCGGGGAGATTACCAGTGCTTTTGGCAACTTTAACGCCGCACCTGATCCAGTGTTTGAAATAGAGGCCATGACAGGATTTTTTGGCGCGCTCATTCCGCAACAACCTACCTCCACAGCTGGCAATGTGGGTGTGGCAGACATAGTGGGGCAAATGGCCGCAAAGATGGGCTATTCATTTAAAAATGAAGGCGTGAGCGCGCAATTGCGTAATTCCGTCTTTAACGGCAGCCCTCTGGAACAGGCGCAGGCAGCAGCCCGACAGTCGGGGGTGGAATTACTTGTGGATGACGGAGCCATGGTGCTTTTACCCGCTGGGAGCGCGCGTGCGGGTAATGCCGTGCTACTCAATAAAAACAGCGGTATGATTGGTTACCCCGCCTTCAACAATAATGGCATTACCGTAAAGTGTTTGTATAATCCAGCCATACGCTTTGGAGGGCTGATACGGGTAGAAAGCATTGTGCCAAAGGCCAGTGGCGTATGGCGTATTACCAAGCTTTCACACAAGCTGTCTGCCTTTCACACGGGCGGTGGCAACTGGGTAAGTGAGATAGAGGGAACATATAGGATGGGCATGTAAATGAGCGACACCGTACAGGGAACGCGGCCTATTTCCGCAACCAATTCTCCTTTTAACGCTATGGCGTACATGGTGGAAACAGCCATTCGGGGGCAGGTTAATACAGCCATACCCGTGCGCGTGGACAGTGTGGAGCCTGGGGGACGCGGCCCCGTGGGGTACTTGTCCGCCACCCCCCTTATTACGCAGATGGACGGACAAGGCAACGCACTGCCTCAGCGGAGTTTGCCCCGCATGCCCTATATGCGTTTACAGGGTGGCAAGTGCGCGGTGATTATTGACCCAGAACCGGGGGACATAGGCATTGCCGTCTTTGCCCAGCAAGACATCTCTACCATTGGCACGGGCGCATCGGGGCCTTCGCAGCCGGGCAGCTTTCGCGCCTTTGACATGGCAGACGGCATGTACATTGGCGGCATCATAAATAAAGAGCCAGAAACATGGCTGGAACTGACGCAGAAAGGAGAAATAACCCTCCACGCGCCTAAAAAAATCACGCTGGAAGCCCCAGAAGTGCTGATACGGTCAAACAGCATTATTCTAGACGCCCCCAACACTACTGTGACAGGAAACCTCACTACCACAGGTAAAAAGGGTAATCAGGTGGACATAAGCGGTAATATGTCCATGCGCGGTAATATTACCCAAGAGGGCAGCCATTCCAGCACAGGCGACCAGGTCGCAAGCGGCATTTCGCAGACTGGCCACACCCACACGGGTGTGCAGCCTGGTGGCGGAAACACGGGAGGCCCCAATGGCTAAGACACTATTTTTAAACAAAGACACATGGGACATCACCCTAGACGCAGCAGGACGCATAGTAACAGCGCAAGGCCTGTATGCCGTGGCACAAAATGTAGCCAATGCCGTGCGGCTATTCACCCGTGACGCGTATTTTAATCAGGCAGACGGTATACCGCATTTTACCGTGGACTTGGGACAAAGGCCAAGCCCCGCCATAGTGCGGGCACGTATAAACAGAGCCGCCCGCAATGTGCCAGAAGTGGCCACGGCAAGCATCACACTGACAAAATTTGAAGGCCGCACACTGGAAGGCACTATAGAAATCACCACAACCAGCGGGGATACCATTAATGTTGCGCTTTGATCCAGTCACAGGGCTTTTTGTGGATGCCACCGAAGTGGTGCGAGAAGTTATTCGCGCGGATTGGGTGGCGGCCTTTGCCACGCCCCTTGCCGTAGAAAACGGCTCCCCGCTGCTGGACACTGCCCCCGCAACACCTGCGGGGCAGCTCATAGACAGCCAAACCGCCATGGTAACAACAAAAGATAGCGAAGTGCTATACATGGCCCAACAGTTCAATCCGCAAACAGCGGAAGGCGTGTGGCAGGATGCACTGGGGCAGATTTATTTTCTGACCCGCAAGACGGCAGAACCCACGCTGGTAGAATGCCTGTGTACGGGCCTTGCGGGTACGGTGATAGCCGTGGGGGCGCGGGTTAAGTTTGATGTGGACGGCATGCAATTGTATTGTGTCGGCGGGGGCACCATCCCCGCTGGCGGAAAAATTACGCTGGATTTTGCGGCACTCACGTCTGGCCCATTGCCCGTACCAGCCCACACTATAAATAAAATTGTCACCGTCACCCCTGGCTGGGATACGGTAGACAACCCTACAGCAGGTAGCCTTGGGCGGGACGCAGAAACACGGGCAGAATTTGAACAACGCCGCTCTGCAAGTGTAGCCAAAAACGCCCACGGTACAGTAGCTGCAATATACGGGGCTTTGGCAGATTTAGCAAATGTGCTGGACATAGTAGTGCTGGAAAATACGGGTAATGACCCCATAGTTAAGGCGGGCGTTACCATCACCGGGCATAGTATTTATGCCAGCATCTATGGTGGGGATGATGCCGCCATTGCTGCTGTGCTGTACAGTAAAAAAGATGCGGGCTGTGGCACAGCTGGCAACACCACTGTTTCTCATACGGCTACGGATATTTTAGGCCAGCCCATCTACATATACAAAATTGAACGCCCTGACCCGCTGCCCTTTGGGGTACAAGTCAATATCAGGCTAACCCCTACCACTCCTGCCAGTATTGTGCAGGATGTGCAAAATTCCATTGTGGCAAATTTTGGCGGTGCAGACGGAAGCATACGAGTAAAAATTGCATCCACAGTGTACGCCAGTCGTTTCTATGCCCCCGCAGTGCAGGCAGGTGTGCAGGATTTGGTATCCGTCAAAATTACCGCCCCCACGGGCGGTACATGGCTTGATGAAATAACGGTGCGGGCAGATCAAATGCCCGTCATCAGTGCGGTGGATGTGGTCGTAAACATTATTAGTGGGGGGTAATGGCATGGTAAACACCGCACCCCTGCCACCTATTCCCACTTTTGAGCCTGCACCTGCCACGGTGCAGAGCCAGTACGCTGCTAGTCCTGCAATCGTGGCCTTGGTAGACTCCTTTGCTCTGCGTATTTTACCGAATGAAGACATAACCCTGTTTTATACTGAAATTTTTAACATCTATTTGGCTCGTGGCTGGGGCCTAGACAACTGGGGCCGTATACTGGGCATAGGCCGCATTATCCAAGTAGATGATAGCAAAGTATTTGGCTTTGCAGGTAGTAGCTTGTTTCCCTTTAACCAAGGTACTTTTGCATCAAAAGGAGTAACCAAGGCGTACAGCCTGACCGATGAAGCGTATCGGCGTTTATTACTTGTAAAAGCCTTGGCAAACATCAGCAGTGCCGATGCGGCTTCACTAAATGTGCTGTTAGGGCAGCTGTTCTTAGGCCAGCATGTGTATGTGCTGGAAGTAGGCACCATGGCTGTGCGCTTTGTGTTTGAATTTTTTCTAAAGCCCTATGAACGCGCTATTTTTCAAGTGCCAGGCTTATTGACCCGTGGCGCGGGGGTAGGCGCGGAAATGCTGGAAGTTCCAAAGGCAAGCACATTTGGCTTTGCAGGCAGTTTTTTGCAACCGTTTAATCAAGGCACGTTTCTGCGGAGCGGGCCACGCACAATATGAGGTAATAGTATGAATGCTTATATGCCAAGCTATCCCGAAGTTTTACAATCCACCTTTGCTATGGCTGGCGATAAAGCCGCTATCCCTTTGTTGCCC
>JAVVPD010000019.1:29721-30113 GCA_036655975.1 Desulfovibrionaceae bacterium
AGTTCAGGGGCGTGCGTCACTGGCTGATGGCTTTCCCATTGTCACATCTCAGCCCATTGAAGCGGGAGGCATTCCCCCTGACAGGCTGGATTTTAACGGCATTTTAAACCAGCTTTCGCAATACGCATTTTGGCAGCAGTCAGGCGGACATTTTTACTGGTCAGCATTGTTGAATTACGGTGTGCCGTCGATGTTGTTCGGGAGCAATGGCAAAGTCTATTTGGCTTTACAGCCTTCCGGCCCAGCCGTGGCTGGCGTAGGGGCTAAGGATCCTGCTGTGGCTGCTAATGCCACCTATTGGCTGGACTATGCGGCCAGTATCACGCCGCCGCCCGCTGAAAAGTACGAAATCGGTCAATATTCATGGTTTGAAGACGACATGCCCCGCGCCG
>JAVVPD010000020.1:0-6078 GCA_036655975.1 Desulfovibrionaceae bacterium
TCGGAAAACTCAAGAAAATGGGCTTTGCCCCCGTCTTTGGTGTAGAGCCAAAAATAGGGGAGAAAAACAAAAGAAGGATACAAGATGGTTGTCTTGTATCCTTCTAAAATATTTGGTGTGCCCAGCAGGAATCGAACCTGCGGCCTACAGCTTAGGAGGCTATCGCTCTATCCAACTGAGCTATGAGCACAAGAGGAATATTTGTAGATGGTCTTCACTGTAAGTGTCAAGAAGATTGATAGCCAAAAAAATGTTATTTTTTGGCTGTTGAAGTAGGAAGTAATTCACACTTTAGAAAGTAATATCTTTAAATAATAGATAATGTCACACTTATTTGTCATACAAAATATTGCTTTTGACGTCTTGCTTCGCGGGGCAAGTCCATGTAGAATATTTAGTCGCGCGGAAGGATGGTAAATGATTGTTCTTTTTGTGCACGGCTACAAAGCAAAAAAATGATATTTTAAGGAGCCTTTCATGACCCAACACAAGCCCGAAGCCCCGCAGTCAGAAGAAAACATCGAAGACTTTGCCGCTCTTTTAGAAGCCCATGGCAAGTCATCAGAGCATCTGCACACAGGTCAACGCATCAGCGCCGTGGTAATTGCACTGACCGCCGACAGCGTTTTTTTGGATGTGGGTATCAAGGTTGACGGGGTCATGGATCGTAAAGACATTCTGGATGCCAATGGCGAAACTGCCGTTGCCGTGGGGGACAGCATCGATGCTTGGGTTGTCGGTGTGAGTGCCCATGAAATCAAGCTGTCTCGCTCCATGAGCGGCAGTGGCATTGCCGCGCTGGAAGATGCACGTGATGCGGGTATTCCTGTAGATGGTCGCATTGTAGCTTCATGCAAAGGCGGATACACCGTCGAAGTTATGGGGAAAACAGCCTTTTGTCCCGGTAGCCAGATTGACGGCGGCGGCAGCGACTCCGACGCCCTTGTGGGCACAACACAACAATTTGTGATTACCCGCATCGAAAACCACGGACGTAATATCGTGGTATCACGTCGGGCTCTGCTTGCCAAAGAACGTCAGGAAAACCTCGATACCCTCCTGAAAAATCTTAAGGAAGGGGACACCGTTGAAGGGAAAATAACCCGCTTGGCGACCTTTGGTGCCTTCTTAGAAATTGCCCCCGCCGTGGAGGGTATGATTCACATTTCCGAACTTTCTTGGTCACGCGTATCCAATGCTGACGAAGCCGTCAGCCCTGGCGATTGTGTCCGGGCCAAAGTGCTTTCCATTACCCAGGACGAAAAAGGCAATACTCGCATTTCTCTTTCCCGCAAAAAAGCCGAAGGCGACCCTTGGCTCAGTGCGGAAGGCCGCTTAACCCCTGGGCAGGTGGTGCCGGGCCGTGTTATGCGTCTCGCTCCCTTTGGGGCTTTTGTTGAAGTGCTGCCTGGGGTGGAAGGTCTTGTCCATCTGTCCGAAATGTCTTGGACCAAACGCATCAATAAAGCCGAAGAAGCCGTCACGGTGGGCGAAACCGTTTCTGTAAAAGTAAAAGATTTTTCTGTTGAACGCCGCCGTCTGTCCCTAAGCCTGCGCGATGCCGAAGGCGATCCGTGGTCTGAAGTTGCCGAACGCTTCCCCCTAGGTACCATAATCACCGGCACCGTAGAAAGCCGCGCCCAATTTGGTCTGTTTGTCAATCTCATGCCCGGTGTTACGGGACTACTGCCCAATGCCGTCACAAAAAACAGCCCTCTGCAAGGTCAATTAGCCAAATTGAACAAAGGCGACAGCGTCACTTTGATTGTTCAAGCTGTGGATATTGCCAGCAAGCGTATCAGCCTTGCCCCCGAAGGCAGCGAACCCTTGGAAGATACTTCGTGGAAAAACCACCCTGCCGCTGCCGCCAACAATAGTGCTCCCGCCGCATCCAGTTTTGGCAACCTTGGGCAGGCGCTACAAGCTGCCCTTCAGAAAAAATTGTAATCCCCGCAAGGTACACCATGAACTATAATCTTCTGATGCACGTAGACCTCGACGAGCCTAAACGCATACATATTCTTGTTGACAACATCACCAATTATCTTGTGGCCCTGCCTGACCAAGATGTTCAGGTAGCCGTTGTTGCCAACGGTCCCGCCGTCAAGTTTTTCACGAAGGAAAACTGCCCCGTGGTCGAAGCCCTTGAAAAACTTGCGACTCAAAAAGTTTCCTTCCGCATTTGTGCCAATGCTCTTCGCAAATTTCAGATCACCCCAGAGCAACTGCTGCCCCAGTGCACCATTGTTCCCGCCGGAATTTTGGAAATAGTTCGCCTGCAACGCGAAAATTTTGCCTATATTAAACCATAAATGCAGCATAGGGGGGAGGGTTTAGGCCTTTTCCCCATGCCCCAAAAAATATTTTGCCGTAATCGAGGCTTTATCCCTATGACGCATATGAGGGGATAAGCCTCGATTATTTTAACATAAGTGTAGCGGCCACCCCAAAATAGTTATTCCAACATCACAGGTATGTTACGTAATTCAGGGTTTTCTATTGTTTGCTGGACACGGGGGCCATGATCCAAAAGCCAATCGCCTGAGGCGTCTGAAAGGCCCTGTACGCGCAGCTCCCCAGCAACAGCGGCGCAAAGAATTTCAATGGCATGGTCGGCGTGAGTATACACATCGTGGGCCCAAGTAAGTGCGCTGAGTTGTTGCAGTGTTTCGTGGCACAGGGCACCAAGAACGGGCAAATCGATAACGCCACGGTGGGCCCATTTATAAAAGGGCATATATTTTTTATTGAGCAAATAGACCATGGACAAGGCCTGTTCGGCAAAACGGGCGGCGGACAACAAGGCGGGCACAGCTTCACAACGTTTGAGGGAGCGAAGAACATTATATTGCCCAGCTTGGGCCATTCCCATACAGCGGGCGGCAATTTTTTTGCGGCGCAGATCTTCTGGGTAGAAGTGCAAGAGCCCTTGGCGTAGAGTGCTGAACAGACCAAGGGTATCATGAAAAACTTCACCATTGGTGGCAACGGCAAGAAAATGTTCAGGAATAAGACGCCATTCCCGCCAGTGTTCGGGCAGACGAGGCAAGCGAGTAAAGCGGGCATAAAAATCTTCAATACTCTGAGGGCCAACACGCCCCATCCGCTGTTCGGGGCGCATACGGGTGGGCCAGCCTTGAAAAGTGGCAGGAAGTTTGCATAAAACATTTTCAAGCTGCGCCAGATGATCCGCAAGAAGGGCCGAGGGTAACCACACACAAAAGGCGGGGCCCCAATCGTGATCCCGCGACACAGTATCGTCAAAGCCATAGCACTCGGAACCCTCACCCACCAGACCAAAAGCCGCAACGGCAAAAAGGTCGGGGGCGTATTCGGCAAACAGGGGCTGGGCACAGTGTTGATAAAATTCTTTGGCTAATGGTAGACCGTGTAGGGTCATGATAACATATCCTTGTTATGTGTATATTCAGGAGAAAACCGTATGGACACCCAAAGCGCCACCCGAGACGCCTTGCTAGATGCGATCATCGAAATGGAATTAGTCATGTTTGTGGCAACCCCCAACGAGGGTGGCCCGGCTTCGTGCCAACAAAAACCCGAGGCATTTCGCATGATGCGCTGGATGGCGCACTGTATCCATGATGAAGCAACCCTCTTATCGTATTATAATGATTTGCAGGCCGCCCAGATAAATGAACGCAACCTCATGGTTGAAAAATATGCCCGTATGGATAACCGCATTCCCCCTGTTTCCACAAGTCCTCTCGTAGACCATATCGCCGAGGCGGAAAGCTCATGGCTAGAAGCTGCGGTGAACTTGTACCCTCATGCGCTGAAAGGAAACGGCAAACAAGTGTTCAAACACTATATTTCGTGTGAATTGGAAACCCTGTCTGACGAAACGCTGGAGCACTATGCCAACGAAGTGAACATTGCACTGCAGAACAATAAAAATCTGGTGATAGATCGCCACGATATGCTGTGCAAACGCTTAGGGTATGAATCACTGGCAGCCCGCGAAGCACAGCTTGCGGCGCAGACACAGGGTGAAAGCGCGTAGATATTGTTGTATTTTCGCACTTATATCTTGCCCCAAGGTACCAAATAGCAACATACTCTAGGCCAACTTGTTTCATTAAAAACAAGTTGGCCTTTCCGTCGTGTACTTTTCTGCACAGAACCACAGCAGATGCAGTTTTGCACACATCATCACATATACTATATAATCAGCATATTAGAAATTTAACTGTGCAAGTTTGCAACAAATACGCATTCTAAACGTCGTACTCTTCATACAGATTTTTCAGAATACACTTGCTATTATATACTGTTATAAGAATGGCACGCTTGATGCTACTAGTAAAGTACCAGTTTGCAATAAATGTTACAAACAATCGTACATACACAGCGACTACTACTGTAAGGAGAATTTCATGAGCATGTGCCCCCCCTGCTGCCTGTCCCCTCAGGAAGAACGCGTCCAATCCAAACAAGAAAACCGCAAAGGCCGTGAACGCCTCTATAAAATTCTAGACCGCGTCCTGTTCCAGACCCCCATTATTGACGTGGAACGCGCCCGCTATTTTACCGAATCCATGAAGCAGACCGAAGGGCAATTGCTGACCTTGCGTTGGGCCAAAGCGCTGAAATATGTTGCTGAAAAAATGACCGTATACATCACCCCCGACCAACTCTTGGCTGGACGTGCGGGGCAATTGGGCCGTTACGGCATCCTGTACCCTGAAATCGACGGCGACTTCTACGCCGTGGTCATGAAAGACCTGCCTAATCGTGAAAAAAGCCCCTTTACCATTTCCGATGCGGACATTGATATTATCCTGACCGAAATCGCGCCCTATTGGGAAGGCAAGACCTATCATGAGCATTTAAATAAAGCCCTGCCCGAAGAATTACGCGGTGTCACGTATGATGATGCCGATGGTCTAAAGTCAAAATTTGTGGTCAGCGAAACCTCTTCCTACCGTTCCGCCCTGCAATGGGTACCTGACTATGAAAAAGTGCTGAAACGCGGTTTTATTGATATTCAGAACGAAGCCAAAGCCCGCTTAGAAGCTCTGGACGCTGACAGCCCCATTGATTTGTGGGACAAGAAACCTTTTTTAGAAGCCATGATTATTGTGTGCGACGCCATCATGATTTGGTCCAAACGGCATGCAGCTTTGGCCCGCGAATTGGCAGCCCAAGAATCTGACCCCAAGCGCAAGCAAGAATTGCTACAAATGGCTGATATTTGTGAATATGTCCCCGCATACCCCGCCCGTAACTTCCGCGAAGCCATGCAAAGCCAATGGTTTGTACAGATGTTCTCGCGCCTCGAACAAAAGGCCAGCGCCATTATTTCCAACGGTCGCATGGATCAATATCTCTTCCCCTATTATCAGCAAGATCTTGCCAACGGCACCATTACCAAAGCCGAAGCCAAAGAATTGCTCGAATGTATGTGGGTAGACATGGCCCAATTTATCGATCTGTACATCAATCCCACGGGAAACGAATTTAACGAAGGCTATGCACACTGGGAAGCCGTGACTATCGGCGGGCAAAGCCCCGACGGTCATGACGCCACCAATGACTTGTCCTATCTTTTCCTTGAATCCAAACGTGAGTTCCCCCTCAACTACCCTGACCTTGCCACCCGTATACACAGTCGCACTCCTGAACGCTTCATGCACGAAATCGCCTTGACGATTAAAGACGGTTCTGGTTTTCCCAAACTGATCAACGATGAAGAAATTGTGCCCCTGTATGCCATCAAGGGCGCCCCTTTGAACGAAGCACTCGACTACGCCGTTTCTGGTTGCACTGAAGCCCGTATGCCCAACCGCGATACCTATACCTCCGGCTGCGTGTACATCAACTTTGCTACCGCTCTGGAAATGCTCATTTACAACGGCCGGATGCTGAAATACGGCGACCAGTGCATTGGCCTTGAAACCGGTGATGCCACCGCCTTCCAAACTTGGGACGATTTTTATGCTGCCTATCAGAAGCAGCACATGAATCTGCTGAAGAAAGCTTTCCAGCAACAATATGTGGTAGACTGTTTGCGTCCCCTACACTTTGCCTCGCCCCTGTCGTCGGTACTGCACAATCTGT
>JAVVPD010000020.1:6088-29312 GCA_036655975.1 Desulfovibrionaceae bacterium
AAAGACCTGCAATCGCCCAAGATTGAAGGCGGCCTTGACTTCTCCTACTTTGAATTTCTCGGCTACGGTACCGTGGTAGACTCACTGGCGGCCATTAAAAAGCTGGTGTTTGAAGACAAAAAGCTGACCATGAACGAGCTGATCACCGCCATGAAAGCCAATTTTGCAGGCTATGAACCCATCCGCGAAATGATGCGTAACGCCCCCTGTTACTGCAATAATGATCCTTATGCGGATAGTATTGCCCAAGAAATTGACCGCATCACCCAAGTATACGCCGAAAAATACTCTGCAGAACGCGGCATCCATTACGACGTGCGCTATGTGCCCATTACCTCACATGTGCCCTTCGGTAAGGTTGTTTCTGCAACCCCCAATGGTCGCAAGGCGTGGACAGCGCTGTCGGACGGTTCTTCCGCCTCTCACGGCGCAGACAAAAACGGCCCCACCGCCGTGCTGCTGTCCAACTACAACACCAAGAACTATGGCATGAAAAATCGTGCTTCACGCCTCCTCAACATCAAGCTTTCGCCCAAGTGCGTTGCTGGTGATGAAGGCACGGAAAAAATTATGCACATCATCCGCACATGGTGCGACTTGAAATTGTGGCATCTGCAATTCAACATCGTGAATCGCCAAACCTTGGTGGCCGCGCAAAAAGAACCGGATAATTACCGCAGTTTACTGGTACGCATTGCCGGATACAGCGCCTATTTCTGCGACCTGTCCCGCGACCTGCAAAATGATATCATTGACCGTACAGAACACGCACAGTTCTAGACGGTTTTTTGTAACACGCTCCTCCCGCCTTGCGCGGGAGGAGCCCTAGAATAAGGAAAAGAACTATGCAGGATAAGGATCAACAAGGCATTGTCTTTAATGTGCAAAAATTCAGTGTCCATGATGGCAAAGGCATCCGAACTCTTATTTTTTTGAAGGGTTGCCCTTTGCATTGTGCATGGTGCAGCAATCCTGAATCCCAAAAGCATGCCCCCGAAAAAGCCTTTAACCCCACCCGTTGTCTCACTGCCGAAGTCTGCGGACTTTGCGTAACAGCCTGCCCCAACGGAGCTATTACCGTAGACAATGGCATGTTGCGGTATGACCGATCCGCATGCGACGGATGCTTCGCCTGCGTTAGGGCATGCCCTTCAGGCGCGCAAAGTGTGTACGGCGAACAACAAAGCGTGGACACCGTGTTACGGCGCGTGGAAGAAGACGGCGTATTCTATACCCGTTCGGGCGGTGGTGTAACCCTGAGCGGCGGCGAGGCCCTTGCCCAACCCGAATTTGCCCTCGCCCTCTTGCGGGAAGCCCGCGCCCGCCGTATCAATACCGTACTAGAAACCTGCGGGTATTATCCTTATGAGCATATTCATGAAGCCTGCAAATATCTTAATTCCCTAATTTTTGATATAAAAAGTGCCAATTCTGCCAAGCATAAAGAATATACCGGCGTAAACAACGAGCGGATTATTGAGAATTTCAAAAATATTTGTGCTGCCTATCCAGATTTACCGATTCTCGTGCGTACCCCCGTCATTCCCGGCTTTAACGACAGCGAAAAAGACATCCGGGCCATTCTAGATATTATTCCCCAGCGTAAGAACATTCGCTACGAATTACTGGCCTATCACCGCATGGGACAACCCAAATACGCGTATATCGGGCGTACATATCCCTATGAGGGGGTCAGTATAGACGACACACTGATGCAACACCTGACTGCCTTGGCGGCACAAGCGCGGGCCTAAACGCGCGCGTTCACCACCAATCCGCTAAGCCCAAGCATTCGGTACGCGATGCGGTTACGGTGCGTTCAAGGCTTTTCATATGCCCGCTTTTAGGGTATAACTTCTTTCCATGACAGACGAATTCTTGGCCCAATTCTGTGACGCCTTCAGAGACGCCATTTCTATTTCCGACAGACATGGCGCTATTGTGCTTGTGAATAAAAAACATGCCGAATTGACGGGCATTCCTAAAGAACAGATGATCGGACAATTCGTACTGGACATGGTGCGCGGCAGTATTTTTGATATCGTGCTCAACCCGGAAGTGGTGCAAACCAAGCAAAGCGTTACTCGGGTGCAAAATATTTCCAATGGTAAACAATTGGTACTTGAAGGACATCCGGTGTTCGATGCCAAGGGTGATGTGGACTATGTGGTCACGTTCATCCGCGATGTAACCACTCTGGCAGAGTTGCGCGCCCAGATAACCACCCAAAAAGAATTGCTCGAAACCTTTCGCAGCCTCAACAACACTTTTCCTGACAATACGCCCAAATATCCGCGCGTGGTCAACAGCGCCTCCATGCGCGCCCTCTATACAGAAATCGCCGCCATTGCCGAAACAGACGCTACAGTCCTCCTGTTGGGCGAAACAGGCGTGGGCAAAGATGTGGTTGCCCGCCGCCTGCACAGCATGAGCCCCCGAGCTGAAAAACCTTTTATTAAAATAGATTGCGGCAGTATACCTGAAAATCTTATCGAAACAGAATTGTTTGGCTATGCCGCCGGA
Source organism: Desulfovibrionaceae bacterium (assembly GCA_036655975.1). Taxonomy (GTDB): domain Bacteria; phylum Desulfobacterota; class Desulfovibrionia; order Desulfovibrionales; family Desulfovibrionaceae; genus CASQEL01. Next base: position 8,612 of record JAVVPD010000020.1, read on the forward strand.
AGCTTTTCCGGAGCCAACAAACACGGTAAGGCCGGACTTATCGAAGCCGCCTCCATGGGAACCCTCTTTTTGGACGAAATAGGTGAATTGCCCATGAGCATGCAATCGCGACTGCTGCGGGTGCTGCAAGACTGGGAAATTCTGCGGGTAGGCTCCACCACCCCCAAACACATCGATGTGCGCGTGGTGGCCGCCACCAACAAAGACCTCGAATCCGCTGTTGCTAAAGGGCAGTTCCGCAGTGACCTTTACTATCGTTTAAAGGTTGCCGTGCTGCACATTCCCTCACTACACCGCAGACAAGCGGATATTCTGCCTCTGGCCCACGCCTTTCTGGGGTATTACTGCGATAAATATCATAAAAATATCATGTTATCCGAAGATGCGGAGCATAGTCTCTTAGCCCATCACTGGCCAGGCAATGTGCGTGAGCTAGAAAATCTGATTCAAGGGCTGGTCGTCACCACAACCAAGCACACCCTCACCAGCGCAGACCTGCCCTTTGCTCCCGCCCACAAACGCCCCCCCGAAAAAGCCCCGGCAGAACTGGGAGCTTTGAAACTTGACGGGCGTTCCTACAAGGATATAATGAAAGACTTGGAACGTATGGTTATTTCCACCGCTATGCACCGCTATGGCAGCATAAGTGAGGTTGCCAAGCACTTTCAAGTGGACCGCAGTACCATATTTCGTAAAGTCAAAGAACTCGAAAGCTGATCCAGCACAAGCCCCACGAATAGGACTCCTCCCATGAGCGAAGCTATCTACCGCCTTGAAGAAACAGTTGCCGATGAAAAATGGGACGCCTTTGTCCAAAAATCTCCCAGTGGCACCCTCTATTCACTGGCAGACTACATGACCGCCACGCGTCAGCCCGTGCGCCTGTTCTGGTGTGTACGCGGCACAGAAAAACGCGCCGCCGTATGTGTCACCGAAAGCGCGGACGGGCAAAACGCCGTCCTGCACGATTTTCTTGTCTACAATGGCCTTATGTTCGCTCCACGCGCCAATAAACAAAACCGTTCGCAAATTATTTCAGAACATTTTGAAATCGCCACGGATGTCGCCGCCGCCCTGTCCGCCCGTTATCCACAATTAGAACTGGCCCTTGCCCCCCAAGTGGACGATATCCGCCCCTTCTTGTGGCATAATTACGGCACCAGCCCCCAGTATAGCCCTGATGTGCGCTATACCGCGTATGCCGATCTTCAGGGCTTTGCCGAAGCCAAAACCCCCGAAGAAGTCCCCCTGTTTGCCGAAATTTCCTACGCCCGCCGCCAAGAAGTACGCAAAGCCATCAAGGCCGAAGTTCACACTGTTGAAGACGATAATGCCCTCGCCCTGGCCGACTTCTACGCTCTGACCATGCGCCGTCAAGATATCAGCATTGACCCCGAAGTTCATGAAGCTTTGCGCTTTCTCGCTGAAAGCCTGTTACAAAAAAAGCTCGCCCGCCTGTTCATCACCCGCACCGCCGAAGGCGAAGCCGCCGCTGTGGCCCTGTTCGGCTGGGATGCCAAAAGAGCCTATTATCTCTTTGGCGCAGGGGATCCCCAGTACCGTAATACCCCTTGCGGTACTGCCGTACTTTGGGACGGCTTCAAAGCCCTTGCCCTTGCTGGGCATACCCAAGTGGATCTTGAAGGCGTTAACAGCCCCAAACGCGGTTGGTTCAAAATGAGCTTCGGGCCTGAACTCGTGCCCTATTATCAGCTTACCAAAATAGGGGAAGAAAAAGCATAACATGCTGCACTGGCTTACACTTCTTTCCACACCAACACGGCCCAATCGCCATCAATGATGCGATAAGCAGGCGGAAGCCCAAGAGCTGTATAGGCATCTTCAACACCTTGGGCCTGCACCTCAAGAATACCGGAGAGCACAAGACAAGCTTTGGGGCGCAACAGCGCGTGGATGTGCGGAGCCAGCTCCTTAAGCGGAGCGGCAAGAATATTAGCAACGAGCAGGTCAAAAGTGCGGTCGTGAACGGCTTCAGTGCTTCCAAGAAGAATTTCAAAGGTTTGAACAGTGTTGAGGGCCACATTTTCTTGGGCATTTTCAACGGCAAGCAGGTCGATATCCGTGCCGACACCGTGCAAACCGTGCAGGCAGCAGCCAATGCCCAGAATGCCCGACCCTGTGCCAAGATCAAGAAATTCCATCCCCGCTTGCAAGCGCTGACTGTCCAGCAAGTCAGAAATTACGCGCAGACACAGGGCGGTTGTCGCGTGATGCCCAGTACCGAAGGCAGATTTAGGCTCAATAATAATAGGTGTACGCCCTTCTAGGGGCGTAGTTTCGCGTAGCCAAGGGGGCAGCACCAAAAAACGCTTCCCGCAGGCCACAGGGGTAAAAAATTCACGCCACGCCTTTGTCCAGTCTTGATTGGCCACCGCTGTTTTTTCGATAAGCAGATGGGGAATGCGGGCTTGCAAAGTCGTAACCAGCGAATCCACAAACACAGCATTGTCACAGTGGACAGAAAAACGGGTTTCGCCGGTGGCGAGACTTTGTTCCTGCCATCCAAAGGGCACATGCAGTGCCAGCATGCCGGTAACGCGTTCAACCTGATCTTCCGTAGCCATAATATCTATTTTTATGAGGGTGTTCATACGCCAGAACTATACGTGGCCTTTCGTGCTGTCAAGAGGGGATTATACTTGCAGCTGCGGGCGCAATAAGGCATAAAAGCGCGTATACAAACTTCTACGGCTGCCTCCATATCCCCCATGATGACAGAATGCGCGCATTTTACCCAGCACCTCCTGTCACCTTTTGGAGACACGACAACATAAACTCGTATACTATTTACACTATTCATAGTTGGAGTGTGCATGATCCGCCTTTCTTCCTGCCCCAAAAAACACCGTGTTGAACTCGACAAAGCCACGTCTCCCGCCGAAACAGTAGCGCGTGTGCGCGAAAAATTGCAACATCTGCCCTTGGATATTCTGGCGACAACCAAACGTATTGATGTTGGCCGTCTGAATATTCCCGTCTACGTAAGTCTTTGTGGTTCGGACGCGCGCAAAATCATGCCCACCCGCAAGCAAATGGGAAAAGGGGCAAGCCCACAACAAGCCGAGGCTTCAGCCTTGATGGAATTGATGGAACGCTATGCCTTTTTCACGTTTTGGGAACGCCTACCGCACTTGCCACAGGTCGTGAAAGCCACGTGGAGCGAAGCGGAAGCGCGATTCGGGTCGGCGCTGATCCCCGTGGAGGAACTTTTGCTTTCCGTGAACGACAGCCTAAGCCCCACCGCAGCCCGTGAATTGCTGGACTGTGTGCGCTGGCAATTTCTCCCGCTCACCTGTTTGAACACCATGCAGGACCTATGGGTACCCCTGAACTGGTTCAAAAAATTAGGCGAATTCAACGGCACTTCCGCCGGCAACACCGAGGAAGAATCCTTGTTGCAAGGAGTGTGCGAAATTATCGAGCGCCATGCCTGTTGCCTGATTGATCGGGAGCAACGTGTGGTGCCGACCATTGATCCCGCGTCCATCGACAACGCAATTTTACAAAACTTGCTGACCGCCTTTGCCAAACAAGGAGTACAGCTCATTCTCAAAGATTTTTCGTGCCAAATGCCGGTACCCACCGTTGCCGCACTGGCGTGGGATCCGGCTACCTTTCCCGCCCAATCAGAAATTGTGTACACTGCGGGCACAGCTTCATCTCCGATAAAGGCCGCCATCCGCGCCGTGACAGAAGTAGCGCAATTAGCAGGTGATTTTTGCACTTCTGCCTGCTACGAAGCTTCCGGCTTACAAAAATTTCAAACTCTGGATCAAGCCAGCTGGCTGCTGCAAGGGCCGCTTGTTTCCATAGATACCTTGCCCAGCGTGGAGTCTGCGGATATTTTGGAAGAGCTTACCGCTCTTGTGCAGCACTTAGCCGCACAAGACAGGCGGGTATACGCCCTCTCCACCATGCACCCAGATGTGCAAGTTAACACCCACTATTGCATTATTCCCGGCACGGCCTTCCGAGAAAGGGATATAAACCAAAGTCTTGGTTTATTCATCGGTCGAATCCTCACCGAAGAAGGCACCGCAGACGAAATCAATACAGGAATGAAACTCCTCGAAAAATATTATCCAAAGGGCCATTTCATTCCTTTTTTTCAGGGGATGCTGGCCCTGCGTTCGGAAGATCTTCCCTTGGCGCAGCACTTTTTCACCCTAGCAGAAACCCTACAGCCCGAGGCGGATTCCCAAGCTTTAACCGCCTTTTATGTGGCCTATACCGCAACGCTCATGGGCGATTGGCAGGCGGCGCTTCCTCCCTTGGACAGAGCCGTGCAATTGTGCCCGGACATGAAAGAATACTGGAATTTACGGGGTGTGGCCCACTTCAAAACTCAAAATTACGTGGCTGCTGCCCATAACTTTGAATGTGTGCTCAAAATAGACAAAGGCTCGGTGATGGATATTGCAAATTTGGGCCTATGCCACAAATTTATGAACCAGCCCGAAAAAGCACGCGTCTATTTGCAGACGGCGCTAGAGCTTGATCCTAACCTAGAATTTGCCAAAAGCCACTTACAAGAACTGGCATAAATATATATTAAAACAATATATTACATCAAAAAAACGGTTGCCAGGCCTAAAAAGATAAAAAAGCCCGCGCCGTCCGTGATAGCGGTCAAAAAAATACTGGAGGCCTGTGCAGGGTCGCGCTTGAGCCAGCGCAAAATCAACGGGATAGAGCCGCCAAAAATAGCCCCCAGCATCATGTCACACAACAGCGCACCGCCCATCACCACAGCCAAATAAAAATTGCTCGTGAACCACCACGCGCCAAGGCAGGCCGCCACGCCCATGACACTGCCCGTGCAAAAACCGATTTTACCTTCGCGCAGCACCGCCAGCCACGATTTTTTCTGATCAAAGCGTTCGGTAGCAAGCTGGCGAATCATCACCGCCAAGGCTTGCTGCCCTGTATTGCCCGCTTGATTTGCCACCATGGGCATAAGCACAGCCAGCACGGCCATGTGGGCGATGGAGCCTTCAAACATATACACAACGGATGCGGACAGCGCGGAATTGAACAGATTTATCATCAACCACGGCAAACGTAGGCGCACGGACTCAAGCCACGGGGTATCCACACTTTCGTCAGGGTCAGCCCCCACCATGCCCAGCATGTCCGCGCTGGCTTCGTCGTGAATAATATCCATAATATCGTCATAGGTAACCACTCCCATGAGATGCCCCTGATAGTCCACCACGGGAATTGCCATAAAGTTATAGTGCGAAAGCGTGGCGGCAACCTCCCCCTTGGGAGTATCAAAAGGCACACTGATCACATTCTGCTTACCAAGCGTATCTTTGATGAGCGTTCCCGGTTTGGACAACATCAAGTCGCGCAAGGATAAGACCCCCACAAGCACATCCGTGCTGCTGACCACATAGGCATAATAGGGGTTTTCCTTGTCTTCCATTTCTTGGCGGATCTGCATAATGGCTTCGTCCACCGACAGGCTCTGATCCAGCAGAATGATTTCTGTATTCATGACCCCGGCGGCAGAGTCAGAATCAAAGGCCAACAAGTGGCGTAATTCTTCAGAATCTTCTTTTTCCAACTTTCCCAGCAACACATCACGGTGATCCTGAGTCAATTCGTCCAAAACGTCCGCCGCGTCATCAGGGGACATTTCAGCAATAATTTGGGCGGCTACGTCGGGGTCAAGGTTTTCCAAAACGTCAACCGCAACGCTTTCATCCAATTCTGCCAAGGCTTCAGCGGCATCTCCTGCAGACAGATGCCGCAACACGCACACCTGTTTTTCAAGAGAAAGATTTTCAATATGATCCGCCATGTCAGCGGGGTGGGAAAAGTCGTTGCCGTCTTCAACGCTATCGCGGCATTCTAGGGGCAGGCCATCGGAAACGTCTTCCGCTGCGAAAGGCTCGACAAGCGGTGCATTCAAGTCGTGTTCCGATGATGAAACAGCCTTTTCTGCGGGGGCATCCCCGTTTTTTTTATCTTGAGAAAAAGTCGTCATAGGGAAAGTCCTTACCGTAAGCATGTGAACAAAATCCCATACGCCGTACTTTTGTCAACACTCGCTTGACGAAACATGCTTGGGAAACCTATCAATAGGGAAGCGGTTTTTGCACACGGCATCTGTCCGCAACCAGCACTGTAGTATCACCCTGAGCCCCAAGGGACAAGACATGCAAGCCCCACTTTTTGACAAATATTTCACGCCACAAGGCCTTAAATTTATTGACACTGCTATTTGTTTAGCCTTAGATGAAGACGGCGCGGAACTCACATCGCAAGCGGTTTTTTCCCCTCATCACCCCTTGCGCGCCTGTATTCTTGCCAAACAGGAAACTCTAGTGGTGGGATTACCGCTGATTGCCCGCATTCTGCACATTCACGGGCAGGGCGGTGAGCTTGCCCTGCTGGTGGATGAAGGGAGTATGGTAAACGCTGGCACAGAAGTAGCCCTCCTGCGCGGCCCCGCCCCTACCTTGCTAAAAATCGAGCGTATCGCCCTGAATTTTATTTGCCACCTCTCCGGCATCGCCAACTTAACCCGCCAATACGTGCATCAGCTTGAAGGTACGGGGGTAGCCCTTCTGGACACCCGCAAAACCCTCCCCGGCTTGCGCTGGCCCGAAAAATACGCCGTGTGCCTTGGCGGTGGGCGCAACCATAGGCGCAATCTTGAAGAAATGCTCATGCTTAAAGATAACCACATCGACGCAGCCGGCTCCATACACGCAGCCGTTTTACGCTTACGCACCCGCTATGGGGCCAACTGCCCCCCCATTGAAGTGGAATGCCGCACCTGCAACGATGTACGCGAAGCCGTGGCCTGCACCGTAGATCGCGTTATGATGGATAATATGGATATTCCCCAACTCAGCGCTGCTTTGGCTCTTGTACCTGCGAATATTGAGGCAGAAATCAGCGGCGGGGTGACCCTTGAAAATATCCGCCAATTGGCCCACATCGGCCCGCGCCGCGCAAACTTTATTTCCGTGGGGCGTTTGACCCATTCCGCCATTGCTGCGGATTTCAGCATGAATATAAAGGACTGAGTGATGACAAATACAAGTGCGAATATTGCGTCCCTTAAACAGGCTTTAGGCAACAAAGTCTGCATTGTCGGACACCACTATCAGCATGACAATGTTATTCAACATTGTGACATTACTGGTGACTCTCTAGAATTGGCCCGAAAAGTGGCCCAAAACCCCGCCCCGCATATTGTATTTTGCGGGGTGTTTTTCATGGCAGAATCCGCAGCTCTGCTGGCGCGGGAAGGGCAAAAAATTTATTTACCCGAAACAGCTGCCAATTGTGTCATGTCCAAAATGACCCCCGCCACCCTGCTCAAAAGGGTGTTGGAACGCCTCAACACGCCCCACCGCACGGTTATCCCGCTGGCCTATGTCAACACCTCTCTAGCCGTTAAAGCGGTGGTTGGACGTTTCGGCGGGGCCGTATGCACCTCCGCCAATGCCCGCACCATGCTCCGCTGGGCCATGGAGCAAGGTGATTCTGTGCTTTTTTTACCCGACAAACATTTAGGCCGCAATACCGCAAAACAATTGCATATAAGCGCCAATGACTGGCATGTGCTTGACGTGCGCCACCACGGTGAAAATCTTGATCTTGGTGTGGCCAACCGCATGCCCTTGGTGCTCTGGCCCGGCTGTTGCGCCATTCATGCCAAATTTAAGCCAGAACACATTGACGAAAAACGCGCCGAATACCCCGGCTGCCGTGTCGTAGTCCACCCTGAATGCGCCCCCGAAGTGGTTGATGCGGCCGACGGTGCAGGCTCTACCTCCTATCTCATTGAACAGGTACGCGCAGCCCCAGCGGGCAGCACCCTTATTGTGGGCACGGAAACCAATTTGGTGGAACGCTTACGCGCCCACTACGCCGACAAGTGCCGCGTTGTCCGCTTGCGGCGAGCCTTTTGTTCTCATATGGCAAAAATAACTGAAGAAAAACTTCAAGCTACGCTTGAGGCCATCACTACTAATACGGCTGTGCCCGTCACCGTGCCTGCGGCCCACACGGTGCCCGCGCGCGCAGCCCTTTCGCGCATGATGGATGTCTGCGCCAAGGCAGGTGTGTAACACATGGCTATAACACGGCTCTATACGCCCGTACTCATTATCGGTTCTGGCATTGCAGGTTGCACAACAGCCCTTACCCTTGCAGATTCTGGGCATGAAGTCACCCTGCTCAATGCCTCCCCCTCACTGCAGGGGGGCAATTCTGAGCTGGCCCAAGGCGGCATTATCTATCAAACCGAATCGGGCGACGATGCCAAGGCTTTAGAACACGACATCATGGTAGCCGGTCATGCGTATAATTACCGCAAAGCCGTGTACCAACTCTGCCACATGGGGCCGGAAACCGTCCGTTCCATGCTGATAGAACGCTGCCACATTGATTTTGACCGCAAAAGCGACCAACACTACCACCTGACCCGCGAAGGCGGACACTCCGCCCCGCGCATTCTGCACCGCGCCGATTTTACGGGCCGCAGCATCATGGAAGGACTTACCGATGCCGTACAAAAGCACCCGCTCATCACCGTACTGACCCGAAAATCCGCCATTGACCTGCTTACCACCCGGCACCATGCCCGCAAGTCAGACTATCGCTATCATGTGGAAAATCGCTGTGTCGGGGCCTATATTTTTGACGAAGACAGCAACCAACCCATGACCATTCTGGCTGATTGGACCGTGCTTGCCACGGGCGGGGCGGGGCAGGTTTTTCTGCACTCGACCAATGCCGCCGCTTGCGTCGGATCGGGTATTTCCATGGCCCACCGCGCGGGTGTCACCCTCTCGAACTTGGAATTTATGCAATTCCACCCCACGGCCCTGTATGAAGAAATGTCTAACCGCCGTCCTCTTATCACCGAAGCCATGCGTGGTGAAGGGGCGAGGCTCCTAGATGCCTATAATGAACCTCTTATGCAGCGCTATGACAAGCGTGGCGACCTCGCCCCCCGTGATGTCGTGGCCCAATCTATGCTGCACGAAATGCTCAGCACCGGTGCCCCTTGTCTTTACCTCGACGCGAGCCATATTCAAGAAAATCTTCAAACCCGCTTCCCCACAGTCTTCGCCAGCTGCGCCCATATTGGCATTGATATCCGCACCGAGCCCATCCCCGTGGTTCCCGCCGCCCACTATTTCTGCGGTGGTATCCTTGCAGACGCAAGGGGGCGTACCACACTTGACGGTCTGTACAGCGTTGGGGAATGCTCCTGCACGGGGCTGCACGGCGCAAACCGCCTTGCCAGTACTTCCCTGCTCGAAGGCCTCGTATGGGGCGCGTGTGCCGGAACCGATATCGCCAAACGCTCAAGTGCCAAGCACGTTCTTTCGCAACGCCTGCGCAATGCCATCCCCGACTGGGAGCCCGTGGGCGATGAACAGAACGACGACCCCGCCCTTGTGGCCCAAGACTGGGCTTCTATCCGCAACACCATGTGGAATTACGTGGGTATCTCGCGCTCTACAGCCCGGCTACGCCGTGCCTTTGAAGATTTGCGTAATCTCTCCCGTCATATTCACGATTTTTATAAACGTACCCGTCTTTCCCGCCGCCTTGTTGATTTATTCCACGGCTCACACACTGCCTACGTCATTACCCAAGCCGCCCTGCGTAACAAAACAAGCCTTGGTTGCCATCACCGGGTAGATTAACATAACATAGCTGGTTCCACTCAGTAAGACAGTTTCGCGGCAAAAATAAGATGGAAACTTTTGGGGTTTACGCCGCCTTTTTGAGTTTCCCTTTTCGCGGATCAGGTCCGTTCAAGCAGGGGATGCCCTTATATAACCTCGTCTGGGGTGTAATCGTCCAGACTGCTGTGAGGCCGTTTGCTGTTGTACTTATCAAGCCATTAACCTCCACCACTTGCCCCCAGCAGGGGCAACTCCTTTTTTAGCATTCTCTGTTGCCCCCATAATACCGTTGCTGTCAATGACAATCATAACCATAGTGACACAACACAAACCAATAAAACGAAGAAGTCCAAAACTTTTTGACAGTCTTGGACTTCCATAACCTACTATTGGTAGCAAGGGAGGGATTTGAACCCCCGACCCTGCGGGTATGAACCGCATGCTCTAACCAACTGAGCTACCTTGCCGTATCGCACAAATTATTCACTCCGTGCGGGGAGGTATTTATCTAAATTACAAATTTATAGCAAGCATTATTTTTTAGCTCACCATAATCTTGCCCTCGTCCTTTGGCACTTGCGTGTCTGCGTTTTGGTGGGTAAAGTTACGCAGCTCTTTTGCATCCTGACACTTTTTTCTGGGGGAACACATGGGATTTTTTTCGGCCGTCAAAAAACTTTTTTCGGGCACAAGCCAAGAAGAACCATCTTCACCAGAGTTTGACGCGACATCTAGTTGTGTTCCACAGCCTATTTTAGAGCATGATCATGCCCTCATCTTACGTTTGCGTACCGCCGAACCCCGTCTTTCTGTGTGGTTGGATATTGCACTGACAGACGTATCCACCGCCGGAGAGTTACTGTGGCAGCGCATCCGTTTTTTGCTTGAAGCTCTAGAGGCCCCCACCGCAGAAACGAGTGCTTTTATTGCAGATTTTCAAGATTGGATTCAGCGCATGGAATATACCCATGTGGAAGAATTCCGTTCAGAACTCCAATATCGTCTTGCGCTGGCGCTTGATCTGGAAGACGAAGAAGACGAACGTAACCGTTTGCTCCTCAAATTGCGTGAAGGACTCAGCCGTACCCGTGAACAATTCGCCCGCCGGTTGGACGTGCTCTTTGCAACCCACGGTACGCTTGATCAAAAATTTTGGGACGAATTGGAAGAATTGTTCATTACCGCCGATGTGGGCTATGAGACCGCCATAAAACTTGTGGAACGCTTGAAAGATCAGGTACGTATCCAGAACATTACCGATACCATCGCTGTCCGCGAGGTGCTGCGCGTCGTATTGGAAGATATTTTCAAAGCTCCGCGTCGTATCGCCGCAGTGAACCCGCCTGAAGTCATTCTTATGATCGGCGTCAACGGGGTGGGCAAAACTACCACCATTGCCAAATTGGCCCATCGCGCTCGCATGCAGGGCAAAAAAGTGCTTATTGCGGCGGCGGATACCTTCAGAGCGGCAGCCACTGAACAATTGGGGGTGTGGGCGGAACGCGTGGGCGCAGATTTTCATAGCAAGGAAGCTGGGGCAGACCCTGCGGCCGTGGCCTATGAAGCCATGGACCGTGCGGTACAGGGTAATTATGACATGGTTTTTGTCGACACGGCTGGGCGCCTGCAAACAAAGGTTAATCTTATGGAGGAATTGTCCAAAATACGCACGGTATTGGGGAAAAAACACCCCGGTGCACCCCACCGCAGCATTTTGGTCATTGACGCGACCACAGGACAAAACGCTTTGTCACAAACAAAATTATTTAAAGAAGCCGCCGGTGTAGATGAAGTTATTTTAACAAAATTGGACGGCACTGCCAAAGGCGGCATAGCCATTGCCATTGCCCTTCAATTTGACGTGCCCATCACCTATGTGGGCCTCGGAGAAAAATTGGAAGACTTACGTCCCTTTAACGGTACGGACTATACCCAAGCTCTTTTAGGCCGTGAATCAGCAACACCGGAAGCGCCAGGCAAGAGTATTTAGGTGTAAAGGCTGACAAAGCCCGCCTACGCCATACGGTACCAAGCTGCCGCCGCAAACTCGGCATGTTTTTTGCTTTCACCTTCGTATGCTGCCAAGCGTTTGACGGCATACGAAGGCCCTATGCGGGTAAACAGGACTTATTCCATAACTTCCTGCTTAACCACAGTTTCTTTTTTGACCCGATCCAGCAATTCTGCAAAGGTGGCTTTAACATGTTCACGAATATCCCCCGCCACTACCAAGAACAGCAGGTCATCTCCCGGCATCAAGGTTCCTTCGTTGGCTTCGGCAAGAATAGCAAAAATACCCGGCTGCTGTTCCATCTCTCGGCAAATAGCCAACATTTTTTCTCTATCTGGGGTAACATTGACAGACGTGACTTTTTCATGCCCTTTGCGAGACCATCCCCGCACAACGCCGTTATGTACCAGCATCATGCCCACATTTTCGGTAAAGCCAGGGCGTTTTTTTAATTCTTGTATTGTACGTGAAATGTCCATGGGAATCTAACCTTCTGTATGTTTACGGTGCTGACACCCGCAAGGGCGGATGTTCCTTCCCTCTAGGCGTAGGCGAAATACTCTTTTGTCGTCAAGTCCCGCTGGAAGGCTTTGAATTAGTAAAGGATTAAAAGGAATACCGATGCCACTTATTGCCGACCTACTCACCCGCCTGCCCACGACTAAGGAAGTTCGCATGAGCTCCAATGGTCATGCCTTGTGGATTTGTTGGCAAGAAGATCTAGACCCTGTTATTCCCCAGACTCTACAAAATTACGGTGGCATGTTCATTGTTGCCGATCGCAATCAATCCCTCTGGTTCTTTTTCAGTATTGATGTATTTTTGGCCTTGGCGCGGCTGGCCGTCTGGGCCAAGTTTAACGAGATTGACGCTAATATCGAATTATTTCCTGCCAAACTTCTGCTCGGTGTTAAGCGTGAAGTCAACCTTGAACTTGACACCCTCCTCACTCATCAAGAAATTTTGCCCAACCAAGGGTTGGAATTATGGATACATCCCAAAGCACGGGAGATAGATCATAATATTCCTGGCATTACTTTCACCAAAAAAATGGCAAAACAGGGTATGACCAATACCCAGTGGGCCGATCTTGTGGCAGACGTGCGTATGCCCTACAGCTCTTCACAAGGCTGGTATGCGTTGTTGCGCCCCCTCGGGAATCCTCTTGACCGTCAATTTCAAGAAGGTTGGCCCGAGATGTTTAAGGCCCTTGAAAATCTCTTACAAAAAAATAAGCTGAAATTTTTACTGCAAGACAATTTTGTGATGGCCTCTGTGGACAATTTACGCTTACTACGAACGTGGTTGCGCGAAATGCTGGCCTATTGCACCACTATCAAGACGGAAAATCCTGCCCACTACTGGCCTTGTGTTAGCGTGGTTATTGATCGCAAAGGCTTAAACTTTAATCACGAATTACGTACAAAAGTCGGCTTACAGTGGGACAACCTCATGTCGGATTTCCCCTACATGAGTTATCGCAACGCCTATTTACTGGGTGAAGGCTTCAGTATTCAGGATATCCGCTTTTCCGGCAATCAAACCAGTATGGATAGCTGGTGCAACGTTGCCCTTGATGAAGAAGGTTTTTCCAGTCATTCCGTGCCTGTGATTATGGCGGGGCACCTGATTACCGGACAAGGAAATGGCTGTTTTTATTGTGGAATGCGTAGCCACGGCTCCCATGAATGCCCAAGCCTGACCATGCCCCCCTCCACGGGTGATGTGTGGTGGGAATTAGCCGGGCAAAATCTTGAAACCATCAATGAGAGCTTCCGTACCATTGAGCATGTGCTCACAGAAAAAGGCCTTGAAGGTTTTCAAGATTTGTTGGCAAGCGCTGGCCCTGTGTCACTATTGCTCCGAGCTATTTTTGAAATCAACAATGCCACGCAATTACGCATGATTCCCCGCTATTGGTTGGCGCGCGGGCGCGATTATGACAAAATTCTGGACGATAATTCCCTACAAAGGGACGATAGCCCTGCGTGGGACTATCTAGAGACCTTGAGCAAAACATCTCTAGAAAATCTGTCCCTTTTTGAAAAAGAAATCCATACGGCTATCACCCGCAACCCCCGCGATCCTCGTCTTCGCACCTTATTAGGCTTTGTGGGGGTGAATAAAAATGATCCCTTGCGGGCAAGCACTTCTTTCAAAGAAGGGGGCGCACTCACCCCCGCCCCTCTACAACAAGCTTGGAATGAATTTTTGCAGGCTCGCTTGGCGGAAGTACAAGGTCGCTACCCAGAAGCTGTGGATCAGTACGCACAAATTTTACGCGTCATCCCCCTCTGGCGCGATTTAGAATACCGTCAATTGGTGTGCAAGGTCAAAATGGGCTTTGCAGAGCAAGCACTGGATAAGCTCACCAAACTTATTCAGGATGACCCCAATTATTTCAACCGCTGCCTCATAGACCCCGAGCTTGAACGTGGGCAATTGCTTATCCTTACGCATATTCATCCCTTGTGGGTCGAGGCAGAAAAAGCCGCCGAAGAGGAAAAAAGCACTATTGTCCGCCTAGCGGACGAACTGGAACATTGGTTTAAAGAAAAACATCCCATGACCACGCGCATGCGTCAGGATATGGCAGAATTGCAGCATCTGTCCGGTATTAAAAATTATGTGGCTTTTCTTGCGGTGACCCAAAAAAGACCTTTGCTCGAAAAAAACATTACAGAAAATATCCAGAAAAAAGTGGAAGAATTACAAGAACGTTTCAAGCATTATTTATCCGCACTGCAAAGTATCCGCGATGAAGCTTCGTGGTTTCCCTTTCCTAAAGTCTTGCGGGAATTCAGCCGTGAATTTAACGAATGTGCGGGGATAATAAATTGGGCTTTTGCCAGTAATTTTAAGGAGGTTGGCACTTTCCAAAGAGCTCTCGAATCGACAAGCCAGGTGAATACTTTATTGCGTGATCTAAAAAAACGCTTAAAATTTCTGCGGATGGTGCGCGATGCCACTCTCTTTTTGCTCACCCTCAGTAAAAGCTTTTTCTGGCTTGAACTCGGAGGCTTAGTGTTATGCTTTTTGGGAATTCCCACTATTATCTTGTACGGCGATAAAATCAGCCTTGGCTGGCTCAAGCAAATGCTCGGTTCCCAGCAATGGGAAGTGCAAAAAGTGCTCGTCGGTATTGTCAGTGTGCTTGCCCTAGGGGTGGCGGCCCTGCGTACCACGGTTGTATTTGAAAAAAGACGCGATAAACTTATTGAAGATGCCCGCAATCAGCGGGAATCACTTCAAAAAATTCGACTAGAACGTATTAAGCGCCAACGCATTCTTGAAGCAGAAGCTCTTATAAAAGGGAAAAAAAAGGATGAAGAAAATAAAAGGCGCTTGCAGTCTGGCAAATGGGATAATACATAACTAGGTAATTCCTTTGACACTTCTTTTTCATCCCCACGTCTGGATTAATATCCTACCGTGGGGATATTTTTGTATAGACTTCATGGCAACACCGGATGCTCAGAATGTGGAGTGGTGGATGTCAACATACTGACACATTCCACGCCCAACGCTCCTCTCTCACTTACTTAACTACATTAAATTTATAATAAAAAATATTATGGAACGCCCTTTGCTATATCTTAGCAGAGCACCACGCTTTACAGCCCTAGGAGGTTTCACATGAAAGGTCTTTTTCCCATGCAGGTTAACCTTGTGGGCAAGGTTATGGACATGCAGTTGCAAAGGCAAAATGTTGTTGCCAGCAATCTGGCAAACGTCAACACCCCTGGGTACAAACCCCGCGAACTGGCTTTCGAAGAAGAATTGCAAAAAGCACTGGGGCTGGACATGAAAGGCCGCCTCAGCTCCACAGCCGAGGGGCACTTACCCAGCGCCTTTTCTCCCGAAAGCTTCGGGCCAGACTGGAGCAAACAGTTCAAACCCCGCGAAATTCACGGCGAAGACCGTGTTAATCTTGATAAAGAAATGACAAAACTTGCTAAAAACCAGCTTCATTATGGCGCCTTAAGCCAAATTATTGCAAAGAATTTTGAAGGGATAAAAACTATTATCCAGGAAGGTAAGCAATAATGGACTTCATGACCGCACTCGACATTAGCGCTTCCGCCCTCAGCGCGGACCGCACGACCTTAAATACTATTTCTATGAACTTGGCTAATGCCAAGACCACCCGAACCCCCACCGGTGGGGCCTATCGTCGGCGCACCGTGGTAAAAGCCGCCACAGATGTGGACGATCCCTTTTCCAAGCACATGCGTTCCGCCCTTGACCGCGAACTCAAAGGGGTGCGGGTCATGGCCATTACCATGGACAAACGCCCCCTCAAGCAAGTCTACGAACCCGGTCACCCCGACGCCAATAAAGAAGGTTTCGTGTCTTATCCAGACATTAACGTGGTGGAAGAAATGACCAACTTGATGACCGCCCAGCGCAATTACGAGGCCAATGTCACCACTGTGGACGCCATTAAGGGCATGTACAACAAAGCCCTAGAAATTGGACGTTAACCCTAAGGCCTTAGCGGAGGAACACACACCATGAGTATTGAAGCTGTAGGGTTTAAAGCCTATGCCAACGCCTTACATAATTTCACCAAAACCGAATCTTCGCTCAAAGCCGCTAAACCCGGCGCGGGTTCTGATCTGTTCGCTAAAACCTTGGATCAAAGCTTATTACGCGACAACGTAGACAAAGGCGAAAATTTTGGCGCGCAAGCCGACTTCATGGAATTTGCCACCAAAGCGCATACGCCTATGGCTAACAACAATTCTTTTACCGACACGGTTAAAAATTCAATAAACAAGGTCAGTGCCCTACAGACGGAAAAAGCCTCGGCCATTGAAGATTTCGCCGCAGGGCGCACACAAAATGTCCACGAATTAATGATCACCCTACAAAAAGCCGGACTCGCCATGAGCCTCACCTCTGCCGTGCGCGGTAAAGTGCTGGAAGCCTACAAAGAATTGAGTCGTATGCAATTCTAAATCTGTTTTGTATCAAGCGGCCTGTACCCTGATTTTGCACATACATTCGTTGACTGGAGCACATTATGCCTAATTTCCTCACCGACGCCACCACAAAAATTAAAGAATTTTGGGCAAAAACAAGCTTTACCCAGCGCATGTTTTTAGGGGGAACAGCTGTTGTCGTCATGGCAGCCTTCATCGGATTCATGGTCTGGGCCAACAGGCCAGACATGAAGGTGCTCTATTCCAACCTAGGGGCCGAAGATGCCAGTCGCGTGGTCAAATCCTTGCAAGCGGACAAAATTCCTTACACTTTGGACAACAACGGCGCTACCGTACTTATCTCCGCCGCCAAGGTCTATGATACCCGCATCAAAATTGCCGGAGAAGGCGGCTTGGTGGGACAAGGTATCGGCTTTGAAATTTTCGACCAAACCAAGGTGGGACAGACAGACTTTGTTCAAAAAATTAACTATATGCGCGCTCTCCAAGGTGAACTGGCGCGAACCATTAGTGAATTTCCCAGTGTGGAGACCGCCCGCGTCCATCTGGTTATTCCCCACCGCAGCCTCTTTGTAGAAGAACAGCAAAAACCTTCAGCTTCGGTCGTACTGAAGTTACGCAACGCCGCCCAGAAGCCCGACCCTAAGGAAACCAACGCCATCCTGAACATGATGCTTATGGCGGTGGAAGGATTGGACAAATCAAAAGTTTCTATCAGCGATAGCGCCGGCAAGGTGCTCTATCAGCCTCAGGAAGACTCTGCCATGGGCACGTCCTCCACCCAAATGGATCACCGCCTCCGCGCCCAACAAAACATTGAACGCCGCATTGAAGAAATGCTTTCACCCGTATTTGGGCCGGGCCACGTGGTCGCCAAAGTCAATGTGGAAATGGATTTCAGCCAAAAAACTATCCGGCGTGAAATTTACGATCCCGAAAAATCCGCCGTGCGTTCTGAGCAACGCAGTGAGGAAAGCCAGCAAGGCCGCGCCAACCTTGAGGCAGGTACGCCTGATGCCAATTTTCGCGGTGACGGCATAGCCGGCAGTGCCTCTACCCAAAACGGCACCCGCGAAACTCGCACCACCAATTATGAAATCAACAAAGAAGAACACAATATTGTGTCCAATGTGGGCGATGTGCAGCGTTTAACGGTTGCAGTAATCGTCGATGGAACGTATGAAAAGGTCGACAACAAATGGGTGTTCACCCCCCGCAATGCCGAAGAGCTTAAAAGGGTGCAATTGCTGGTGTCCAATGCCGTGGGTATTGACGCCCGCCGTGGAGATTCGTTAGAGGTCAGCTCCATTCCTTTCAACGACTCCGAACCCCCCAAGGAACCAAATGTCGCTGAAATGATGGCGCAGTATGCAGAACGTTTGGGCAAACCCCTGCTCAACGCGCTGCTGGCCTTCCTCTTCCTCATGCTGGTCGTGCGCCCCGTGGTGCTGGCCCTGATCCGCCCGAAAGTAGAAGCTGGGGAAATGGTCGAAGGGCTTGAAGGCTTGCCCGCCGCCGAAGAACAATTGGCTCTGTATGAAGCGCTGGAAGAAGCCGCCCGGGCCGAAGAACTGGAAAATGCCGACGATGAAGACGAATTGCTGATGTTTAAAGACATTGAAGCCCTTAAGGCCCATATATTTAGCTTGGCTGATCAACATATGGAACAAGTTGTAGCCATTATGCGAGGATGGATGAAATATGGCGAAGCCAAACTCTAGGAGCGCCAACACCTTTGACGAATCACCTAAAATGATGGAACTCAAAGCTTTACGTAAAAATCAACGCGAAAGCTCTCAAAGGATTGAAGAACTCAAACTCAGGCTTTTTCAGATTTCTGAACGGCATATGGATCAGACCATCAGCATCATAAAGCAATGGGTGCGTCCCTAAAAAGCAGATTAACACGAAACTAAAACAATTTTTTGACACATACCTGCCCATGCAGGAGCGCAGACTACAGGAAGAAAGGAGCCGGCAATGGATTTGACAGGGCAACAAAAAATCGCAGTATTGCTGCTTGCCATGGGAGATAAATTTACCTCTGACGTTTTCAAGCGTATGGAACGTCAAGAAATTGCCGCTATTTCTAAGGCTATTGTTGAGCTTGACCCTGTGCCCAAAGAAATTGTCGAAGAAGTTCTGCGCGAATTCCACGAGGCCCTTGTGGCGGGCGTGGATATGATTTCTGGCGGTACGGACATTCTTAAACGTCTGCTCATGAAAAATCTTGACCCAGAAACCGCCAAATATATCATGGACTCCTTAAATCTAGAATCCGGCCCTGCCCCCTTCCGTGAGCTGGAATCCGTCAGCCCGCGCCTCTTGTCACAAATTTTACGCAACGAACACCCGCAAACCTTGGCCTTGATTTTGGGGCATCTGCACCCGGATCAGGCGGCCAATCTACTGGTCAACCTGCCTTCTGGCGTGCGCGCCGAAGTGCTCATGCGCCTTGCCCGTCTGGAAGCTGTGCCCGAAGATATGCTCATGGAAGTGGACAAGGTGCTGCAAAGCCAGCTTATCGCCATGGGTGGTAAAGAAGGCAAAAAAGTGGGTGGTGTGCAGTCTGTGGCTGAAATCCTCAACGCTGTGGACCGTGCCACCGAAGAAGAAGTGCTCTCGGAAATCGAAGAAGACTCCGCCCAAATGGCCGAAGATATCCGCAACCTCATGTTTGTATTTGAAGACTGTAAGGCATTGGACGATCGAGGGACACGCGAATTACTTAAAGAAATCAGCAATGAAGATCTCACCATGGCCCTACGCGGCGCCACCGATGATTTGAAAGACAAATTCTTCAAAAATATGTCCGAACGCGCCTCAAGTATGATCCGCGAAGAGCTGGAATACATGGGACCTACCCGCCTATCCGATGTGGAAGCCGCCCAGCAAACTATTGTAAAAGCTGTGCGCCGCCTTGAGGGCGAAGGTAAAGTTGTGGTCAACCGGGGCAGCAGCGAAGTATTCGTTTAATCTAATAGAAGTATGGTAGTGCTATGCGGACGGAAGTGGATAACAAAAAATGGGGCACCATCTATCTGGGGAGCGATAAAGAAGCTACCCTAGACAGCCTTGACGCCATGCAAGCCGCCGCCCGACAAGAACAGTGGAATCAGCGTACTCAGAATGAATATATGGACAGGGTGCGCCAACGCGCTGCGGATCGTGCTCGGGAAATATTGGGAGCCGCCCACACCGAACGCCAGAATCTGCTCACGGAAGCACGCGCCGAAACCGAACGTATGCGCCTAGAAAGCCAGGTGCAATACGCCAAGGCGGAGGAAGCCCGTACCCAAGCCGAAGCCCTGAAAGCCGAAGCTGAGGCCATTCGCGCTGCCGCGCAGCAGCAGGGTTTTGACACCGGACTCGCTAACGCGCGCGATGAATTAGACGCTTTCCGCAGCGCCATGGGTTCTTCCATAGCCGTAGTCTTGCAAGCCATTGAGCGCCAGAACGGAGCCCTCTTTACTGCTTGGCGTGAAGATGTGGTGGATTTAGTAAAAATATGTGTGGAAAAAGGCACTAATTGGGTGTTGGACACCCACTATGCCGAGGTATTACGTGCTTTGGTGTTTGAATCTGTCCGCCAGTTGGACGCACGCCGCACGGTAACCTTGCGTGTACACCCGGACGACGAGGCCGCCGTGACCGATATGTTTGCCGCCGCACGTGAAGCCATGCCCGACGTGGAACACTGGATTGTCAATGGCGATCCAGAAGTACAATTAGGTGGGTTAATTGCAGAATCACCTAGCAGCACGGTGGATAACCGGGTAGAATTGCGCCGCACATTGGTCAACAATGTCTTACAGCATTTAACCCTGCCCGAAGGTGAAGCCGATGTCATTGCCGAAAGCCTTATCCACGAAGTAGTGGCCGAACAAGTGGCAAAGATTGCCCAAATAGCCCCGCCCATACCCGAAACAGCGCCCGATGCGGACATACCCGCCGAGTCTGCCGCCCCCACGGAAACTTTGTCCCCTGCGCCCGATGCCCCCGACGCCGCCGGGCCCGGCGCCGTGCGCGGCACAGGGGTCGGGGCCGCCGAACTGGACACC
>JAVVPD010000021.1:0-18514 GCA_036655975.1 Desulfovibrionaceae bacterium
CATTAAAGCGCGGGCTTATGTCATGGCCATCCCCGGTTTTTTCATAGCGGGTATTGCCACCGTTGCCTTTCCATTCATTGCCCCCAGTGGCTACGGGCCCTTGATGCTCATCGCCATATGTGCATGTTGGGGAGTTCCCCTGACCAATGCCTCCATCGGCGCTTTGCCCTTGGATATGTTAAAGAACCCAGACATTGCCGGTAAACTTTTTGGCATGACCATTCTCATCGACCTTATGGGCGCAGTAGTGGCTCCCTTCCTTATCACCGCCGTCAGCGCACACTGGGGCTGGACAGCAGCCTTTGTTATGCTCGGACTCATGGCCCTTGTGGGCATGGTGCTGGGGCTCATCATTCCCAAATTCCAAAAATAGGCCCACTGCAACAAGGCCATCAAAAGCGCGGACAACTCTTTTTAGGGGGGAGGCAATGCCTCCCCCCTACTCCGCTCTAAGGCTGCACCGTCACAACATAGGCTTGGTCAAATTTCAAATATTTCTGAGCGACCTTTTGTAGATCAGCAGGGCTCAGTTGTTTGGCTTTTGCCATCTGGTCTTTGGCGAAAGACAAAGGCCGGCCCATAACAGTCAGCCCTGCGGCTTCAGACGCGCGGCTGCCAAGGCTTTGGCGGGCACGGTAATAGTCCCCTTCCAATTGGTTATTACCACTTTGCAAATCGGCGGCGGGTAAGGCTAGCGTGTGGAGCTGGCTAATAATCTTTTTAAAGCCTTCCGTAGCTTGGGCAAGCTTGGCGGGTTCGGTGCCAATATAAAAAGCCATGTAGCCCGCTTCGGCCATCAGACGATTGAAGGCGGTCACCGTGTAGCCAAGACCCTGATTATCGCGCAATTCCTTAAACAGCAGCCCACTTTGTCCGGCAAGGATATTTTGCAGCAATTGCAGTGCCGGAGCGTCTTCATTACTGAGGGGGACGGTTTTGAACACCAACAGCATGTGGGCCTGATTGCGTTCGGGCAGAGCCAACATCAACGCTTTCTTCTTACCCCACAGTGGCGCATCCAAGCGCACCCCTTTTTGTTTGGGCACGGGCAAAGTACGGGCAAAAGCCAGCACAGACTCACGGTCAAAGTCGCCTGCCACAGCCATTACCCACGGCTGTTGAATTTGCTGCTCCCAATAATGACGAATATTCGTGGCGGTATACTTTTCCACCATGGGAATGGTGCCCGCAGTGCGGTAGCCATAGGTATGCCCATTGGGAAAGAGGAAGGGAGGCAGATTGTCAAAGGCCAAACCGAGGGGACTGTCATCCCGTGCGCGAATGGCGGCAATCTGGTTTGTTTTTTCGCGGGCCACTTCTTCTGCGGCAAAAGCAGGATTCAGCAGAATACTCGTCATCAATTTAAAGCCGTCCCCGTTGAAGCGGGTGGGTTGGCGCAAAGATAGCCCAAAAGCCTGCCGTCCGGCCACAGCGCTCATGGAGGTGGCGCGGTCGGAAAGATAGCGTTCCAATTCCGGCGCTGTCATGGAGGCCGTACCCGACGTGAGTACCCGTGCGGTTAATGCGGCAAGCCCTTGCTGGTTAGGCGGCAGCAGCGCGTCACCGCCGGGCATCATAAATTCCACCGCCGTATACGGCAGAGTGGTGTCAGGAAGCAGCACCAGGCTGCGCCCGTGCCCAAGATCAAGCGTTTCCACGGCAGTTGCAGCCCCGACCACCGTGTTGGCAGCAGAAGGGCTTTTTGCGGGCCACGCTTTGAGCAAACTGCCCGTCAGTTTGGCGGCAAGATCAGGGGCAGGAGCCGCGCTAGAAACAGCGGGATTTACTGCCTGTGCGCCCGTTTTTTTTATGTCCGCTTTGGCTTCGGCTGTAGCTTCAGCTTTGGGCGGTAATACGGCCACGCTCAGTCTTTCGGGCTTGACCCAAGTGTGCAGCGCCTTTTGTAATTGCGTACTGTCCACATTGCGTAATTCCGTCATAATATTTTCTTCACCTTGGGCACCGCCAAGGAAAAATTGCAGGCGCCCTTTCCACGAAGCCAGCCCCGCAAGGGTTTCCTTGGTGCGCTGCATCTCATCTTCCAAATTCAGGCGTGCTCGGGCCAATTCTTGCGGCGTGAAACGATCGGCCTGCAAATTTGCCATGTCTGCACAAAATTCTGCCCAAAATTGTTCTAATTTATCAGCATCCAATTGCACGGTAAAATACAGCATACCCACACGTTCAAAGGTGTAGTTGCCCACATCGATACTATCGACCAGACGCTTCTGATACTGATATTTCTGATGCAGATAGGAAGTAGCGTCACCGCCGAGCAGATAAGATAACACGTCCAGCGGAATGGAGCGCACATCGCCATCGCCGGGGACGGGGAAGGCGGCACCTAAATATACTTTATTCCATGGGCCGGGCTGCACCGTAACTACCGGCCCGTGCCCCAAGAGTTCCGCATTAATGGCTTGGGGCGGCACAATGTCAGCCGTATTGGGTAAAGGCCCGAACAGCCTTTCCGCTTCGGTCAGTACAAGGGCCGGATCAATATTACCCACCACCACCAGCAGCATAGATTGGGGTTGATAATACTTGGTAATGTAGGCACGAATATTTTCTACGGTCAGCGCTTTGATGGTTTCAGGATAGCCAATGATCGGGCGCGCGTAGGGAGTTCCCTTCAAAGTAGACGCCTGCAAGGCCTTAAAAACCTTTTGATTGGGAGAATCTTCACCGCGTTGCAATTCTGCCAGAATAACCTGTTTTTCGGATTCCAGCTCGGCAGGGTCAAGGCTGGCGTCAAAAGCCATATCCTTAACCACATCCATCCCAAGCTTCCAGTGAGCGGCAGGCATATCCGTCAAATATACCGTATAATCAAAGCTGGTAGCGGCGTTCAAATAGCCCCCAGCTTCTTCCACGTGACGGGCCACAATGCCCTTGGGCCTTTTGGTCGTCCCCTTGAAAACCATATGTTCCAGCACATGGCTGATGCCCGCTTCCTGCGCTTGCTCATAGGCCGAACCGGCATGAACATATAAACGGGTAGACACCAGAGGAAAGCGTGTATCGGGCAGAATATACACGGTAAGCCCGTTTTTTAAACGGGTAATCTGCGCCCCGTCACCGGCAAAAGCTGGCGAAAACAGCATTCCTAAGGCCATGAATACCCCCAATATACAAGTAAAAATGCGTAGCATATACTTTGCTCCTTTTCGTGGCAGTATGCGGGCAAGAGAGCCTTGCAACCGCATAGGTCTATAAGCCTATAGCATAAGGTTCCCAGACGGAAAAGCAAGAAATAGCCCTCAAAATAGGAATAAAGTCACATCTAAAGCTTGCACCTCATGCCATCAACGGGTATTTTGTTTCGGACTCTGGCGATACTGACCTTAGATATGTACTTTTTTACACATAAAAGTTTGTGACTATGAAGAAATATCTTCGCTATTTTGGCCCCTTACTGGTGACATGTATTTTTGTAGGGGCCATCTATCTTTTATACCATAAGCTCAAAGCGTATAGTATTATTCAGATACGTGAAAGTCTTGATCAAATTTCCCATTGGCGCATTCTGGCCTCCATTGGACTCATGATCGTCAATTATATTATTCTGGTAGGCTACGACTGGTTAGCCCTTATCGCCATAAAAAAACCCCTGCCCTTGCAGCGAACCGCGCTCGTATCCTTCATCGGGCAAGCCGTCAGTTATAATTTTGGGGCTTTGCTGGGTGGCACCACGGTGCGCTATCGCTTTTACTCCGCTTGGGGTTTCAGCCTCACCGAGATTGTGCGCCTCGTGCTTATGCTGGCTGTCACCTTTTGGGTGGGAGCCTTGGGGCTATGCGGCTTGGCTTTCATTATTTCTCCACCAGAAATTCCCCTTGAATTATTGCATAAAATGCCCCTCAAGGACGTACGCATCCTCGGAATTATTTTATTGAGTATTGCCATGACCTATTGGGTCTTGTGCTTTTTTATCCGCAAGCCCGTACATATTTTTGGCAAAGAATTTGTTTTTCCAGCCCCCAAAATCGCGATGCTTCAGGGCCTTGTGGCCGGCATTGACCTTATCGCCGCTGCGGGCTGCATGTACATTCTGCTGCCCGGCGACCTGAACATCACCTTCATCCAGTTTTTGCCCAGCTATCTTATGGCCCAAGTGGCCGTGGTGCTGACCCATGTGCCCGGCGGCGTGGGCGTGTTTGAATTGGTTATCCTGCACATGACCCAAACCCCCCGCGAGCAAGTGGTTGTGGCGGCTGTTTTGTGCTTCCGCATTATCTATTTCATTCTGCCCCTGCTCGGCGCAGCGGTGGTACTGGCCGTATACGAAGCCCGCGAACGCAAAAACATGCTTAAAGAAGCCGGGCGCTGGCTCAGTGTTATTTCACACAGTATTGCGGCTGTCGCTACCTTTATGGCGGGAATTATTTTGATTTTTTCCTCCGTCTTGCCCACATGGCCCCATGCGCGCACCCTGCTTATCACCCATGTTCCCACCTGGGTTCCGCCCACAGCGCACTTCATCTGCATCCTCTCCGGCGCACTGCTGCTGTTCATTGCCTACGGACTAGAGCGCCAACAAGCCATTGCGTGGAAAGCCAGTATTATTCTGCTGATTTTGGGTATTTTTGCCAGTATATTCAAAGGACTCAATGGGGTAGAAGCCGGCATGGTCAGCTTAGTGCTTATCTGCAACCTTACCGCGCAACGCCGCTTTTACCGCAAATCCTTCTTTTGGGAAGAACGTATCCCCCTGCGCTGGCTCGGCGGTGCGTGGGCCGTGCTGGCTTCTGCCATGGCCCTCGGCTGGTATATTTATAATCCCATTTTTGATCGGGCCAGTCTGTGGGGTTTTGAAAGTGCCCGTAATGTTTCCCAAAACTACCGTGCCCTCGTCGGTATCATCACGATACTCGCGCTGTTATGGATATGGCGCATCTGGCAAAGACAGCGGCATAAATAAGCCATAAAGCCTGACAATACCGGCGCCTCAAATATTCACCCGACACCTAATCAAAATCCGCCAAAAGTGTCCCCAGTGACAAGGGGCCGGTAATTTTACGCATATCACTGCGGATACGCACGGCGGCTTCCAACATTTGCGGAGAGGCCACACCGTTACGGATAGAGCTATGGGCTTCCATAAATGCGGCGAGGGTATCACAGGTTTTAATAAGGCTTCCGTCCTTGGGGTCTAGGCTATCAATATTACACTGGCTGTGCAGCTTTTCAAAAGAAGGGATACGCTGCACGCTTCCGCTAATATCGCGGATGGTTTCATGAAATTCCGAACCGGTGGGAATACCCAAATAATATTGTAGCCGCTCTACAAGCGCGGTATAGCCTTCGGCCTGCAAAGGGTTGAAGATACGGCGTTCCAATTCTTGTTCTTCATACTGGCGGATAAGGTCGGGAAGAATATCCACAGAACGCTTGACGGGAGAAATGATATCGCGGGTCAGGAGTTCGGGTAAATCGTGGAATAAACCACAAAAATAATTATTATTCCGCCGTGCTGGGCAGGCTTTCACCGTAAGGCTGAAAAAATAGGCGTAGGAGGCTACCACAAACATATGCCCCAATACAGAGGTGGTAGGAATGCGCGGGGCTTGGGTCCAACGGATTTGAAAGCGCAATTGCCCGCACAGGTTGGCAAAGCGGCCTAGAGCGGTTTCTTTATCCAGCATGGCGGAAAAACCCTCTAGATCACAGAAGGAAGCAAGAGTTTCTTCAAAATTTTCATGGATGTGAGGCATTTCATCATCAAAACTATTAAAAGGTTTGATAAGTTGAAACTCCCAGCGCGAAGCAAACATGTGCGCTGCGTCCAAAATACGCCGTGCCAGCGAGGCAGAAGCCCCCTCCCGGTGATAGGCCACCATACGCTGCCAGAAGCCTTCATCCAATGAGCGCAGGCAGGGTTCCAGCTCGCGGTGCACATAGGTGGTAAGTTGCGAGTAATGCTCGGGATTTTCTTTAATTTTATAAAAAACAGGGGGTTTGATATCGGTAATCACCAAACGATAAAAATAGTCGAACAAACCGCCTTCAATAATTTCCGACGCAAGGGTGATGCGGGCTTTTTCAGAAAGGTGGCGAGAATTTTCATGCCATAAGACACAGGCCAAAATCATTTTATGGCCCTGCTTGTCAACTTCCCATAATTCCACGGGGCGCAGCTTGTCATTCCAGCGCAGGAGATAAGAGCCAGAAAACACTAATTGTAATAAGCTCTTACGAATTTGAAGCATTTTTTTAGCCTCCGTGTGAAATTAATGAAAAAAATCTCTTGGCAGCATAGGGGAACATACGTTAAAGTACAAGCCTTCTGAGGTTATGGCGCACACGCACACAAGGGTGTGCGTCCAAAACCTTTTGAATTCTTGACATCTTTACCTTACACCATGTTTTTGTCACCCAGCCCCGTTAAATTCTGATTGACAAGGCGTGGTAAAGTGCAGTAAAGGGTCTTTTTTGATGTGTACATACGTTGGCTGTGTAGGTGCTCTACGGAACCTTGCCATGGCTATTTTTTGACGGAGATTCTTGCACAACAGGCTCAGGCCACGTTGGCAATCAATATTAGTGAGGAGTTATTTCCATGAAGACGTTCAGCCCTACTCCCGCCGACATCAACCGCGAATGGTTTGTGGTTGATGCGCAGGAAAAAATTCTTGGGCGCTTGGCTACCCAGATTGCCCACCGCCTGCGCGGGAAGCATAAGCCAGAATTTGCCCCACATATGGACAACGGTGACTTTATTGTAGTGGTCAACTGCGAAAAAATCAGAGTGACCGGCAATAAAATGCTGCAGAAAAAATATTACCGTTATTCCGGCTATGTGGGCGGCCTTAAAGCCACCACGCTGGAAAGTGTGATGGCTAGCAAGCCTGAATTTGCACTGATGAACGCCGTCAAGGGGATGTTGCCTAAAAACAGCATTGGACGCGCGCAACTGAAAAAGTTAAAATTGTATTCTGGGCCTGCCCATCCCCATACGGCACAAAACCCCAAACCCCTGACCCTCCCATTCTAAGGGGCGAGGAGAACACGCATGTCTGATCAATTTAATTATGGCACTGGTCGCCGCAAGAACGCTACTGCACGTACTCGTCTGTACGCCGGTACGGGTGGCATTTCCATTAATGGTCGCACCTTGGAAGACTATTTCCCCCGTAAAACGCTGCAAATGATCATTCGCCAACCTCTGGTACTGACAAAAACTACCGACAAGTTCGATATAAAAGTGAATGTCGCCGGTGGCGGTGTGAGCGGTCAGGCTGGGGCCGTACGTCATGGCATTTCCCGCGCACTGCTGGAAAGCGATCCCGCGTTGCGCCCCGTGTTGAAGCGCGCTGGTTTCCTGACCCGTGACGCGCGTAAAAAAGAACGCAAAAAATACGGTTTGCGCGCCGCTCGTGCTCGCTACCAGTATTCCAAGCGTTAAGCTTCAGCCCCCACGGCCCAAGCTTTTCACCATTACATACAAGGGCAGGTCGCTTGGCGACTTGCCCTTTTTGCATACACCTTCCCCCCTAATTTTTTACGAGGAAGTACGCGTGTCCACTCCCTTTGCCTATAGCTACACCCACAGTGTCACCGAAGCCACCACAGGCTATTTTAGTTGCGATCCCCCTGCCGGAGTGTCGTTTGACGAGGCTCTAAAGCGGCTAGAAGCCAGCCCCATGGACGAATTTCTGCACTCCTATGCCCTGCGTCTTTTGGGCAGTCGCTCGCTGCCCGAACTGGAAACCCTACAGAACACCGCACTGGGGACTGGCACCCCGTGCTGTCCGGCACGGCCCGTATTGGCGGCGCTCCTCTTCGAGTGCGCCATACTCAATCCCGCCTTTGCCGCGCTGCAAACACGCTTTCAGCCCTTGCGGGAAGTCACCCACGCCCTTATTCCCCACACGCCCCTCATTTTTTTGCGCTGGAGTCTACAGGAAGATAACCCCCTACACGCGGCGTGGAGCGCACTGTTTGCGGCGAATATTACCGAACACCAGCCCTTGCCGCATCCTGGTGATGAGGATTTACCGCCCCTGCATTTTCCGCCTCCCCATACTCCCCCGCAGCCCCCCGTCACCCTAGCCGCGCTGCACGCCCAATTTCTTGCCCCCCCGCGCGCGCCCCTCACCCCATGGTCTCGGCCACCCGCGCAAGAAACCGCCACCCGCGCACTGGAATTATTGATAGAAAACGGCGTTATCGCCGGAGTGGAAATGCGCCACGAAGCTTCCCTCTCGCCCATTGCCTTGCTCCGCAAGTGGCGGGTAAACATCGCCGTCCGCAACGGCAGCCTCAACTATACCTTGCAGGGCGAAGCCACCACCTACGGGCGCGGTTTGTCCGTGGCTGCTGCCCGCGCCTCCTACGCTATGGAAATGATCGAACGCGCTTCCGCCTACGCCTCCGTGGACACGCAGGGCATTGTGGGAAGCGCACAGCCCATGCCTTTGGTCAAAGCTCGCTATTCTGCACTGTGCGCCCAAGGCATCTCAGCCCTTGATCCCAACCGTCTGCCGCTGGACGTGCCCTATGCTGACGCTCCTGTGCACTGGCTTACAGCCCACGAAGCGGGCAGCCAAGCCCCCGTGCTGGTGCCGGCCCAAAGCGTGTATCTGTTCTGCAATCTTGACGAAGCGGCCTTGATGCAGTCCGCCGGATCCACGGGGCTGGCCTCGGGCAATACGCTGGATGAGGCCAAGGCAGCTGCCCTGACAGAAATTTTTGAACGCGATGCCGAAGCCACGCAACCTTTCAACCGCCAGCGCTGTTTCACCCTGCGCTCTACAGACCCTTTATTGCAATCATTGCTGGACGATTATGCCGCGCGGGGCATACAGATTCAATTTCAAGACATCACCACCGAATTAGGTTTGCCCTGCTATCAATGCTTTGTGCGCGGGGCTAAGGGCACTTTAGCCCGCGCCACCGGGGCCAACCTCAAAGGCGCTCGTGCCGCGCTCGCCGCGCTGACCGAAACCCCTTATCCCTATCCCCACGGGCCACAGTCCGGCCCCGCCCTGCCCCGCTTGCCCGAGCGCCTGTTGGAAGAACTGCCCGACTATAGCTTGGAGTCGCCCACGCGCAATGTGGCCTTGCTCGAAAAAGTTTTGTACAGTCACGGTCTACAGGTTTTGTATGTAGAAATAACCCGTAAAGACCTTGAATTTCCTGTAGTGCGTGCGCTGATTCCCGGCTTGGAACTCGGGTCGGAATTTGACGCCTATTCGCGCATTGGCCCGCGCCTCTATCGTAACTATCTTGCCATGTTCGATGCGTAAAGAAGCTCGTTGCCCCTATGTATAAAGGCTGTCCCCTCCTTGCTACTTCGCTCTAAACCGTGTATGGTAAGAAATCCTGTCTATTACAGGAAAACCCCTCTTTCGGGGAAAGCAAAACATTGTTCAAAACTTGGGAGGTCAGGAATGAAATTTTGTAAGTGCCTACTTATTCTGGCAAGTATAGTTTTACCCTTGAGCATGGCAGACGCCGCAATGGCCGCTTCAGACCCCATTAAAATAGGGGTATACCTTCCCTTAACAGGCCAAAACGCCTTTGGCGGTCAATTGGAGCTGGAAGGCGTGCAATTGGCACACAAAGCCATGCCCACCGTGATAGGCCGTCCTGTGGAATTGGTGATTGTGGACAATAAGTCCGATAAAGTGGAAGCGGCCAACGCTGTCAAACGCCTGACCGAAAGGGACAAAGTGCTTGCCATTATTGGCACCTACGGTTCTTCCTTAGCCATGTCCGGTGGCGAAGTGGCTGAAAAAGCCAAAGTGCCTGTTGTGGGAACCTCCTGCACCAATCCCCTGGTGACTCAAGGCAAAAAATATTATTTCCGCGCCTGCTTTATTGATCCTTATCAAGGGGCTGCCGCCGCTACCTATGCGTACAACAATCTGGGGCTGAAAAAAGCGGCTATCCTCATGGACGTATCCAATGACTACGCCGTGGGCCTGTCCGCCTTTTTTAAACGCTATTACAAAAAACTCGGCGGCGATATCGTGGCCGAACTCAAATACAGCTCCGGCGACCAAGACTTTACCGCCCAGCTCACCGAATTGATCAATAAAAAACCCGACATCGTGTTCATGCCCGCCTATTTTGCTGAAGGGGCCATTATTATGAAGCAAGCCCGCGAAGCCGGCGCTACCTTCCGCCTGATGGGTGCCGACGCCATGGATAACCCCGACACCATCAAAATCGGTGGTAAGGCTGTGGAAGGCTTCATGCACACCACCTTCCCCTATGACCTTTCCATGTCCACCATGAGCCCAGAAGCCGCCAATTTCACCACCGCGTGGAAAAAAACCTTCCCCGCCAAAGACCCCAATGTGAACGCCGCCCTTGGCTATAACAGCTATTTTCTGATCATGGACGCCATCACGCGCGCCGGTAAGGCCGATACCGAAGCCGTCACCGCCGCGCTTGCCGCCACCAAGGGCCTTGCCACGGCTCTAGGCTCAGTAACCATTAACGCCACCCATGATGCCGAAATGCCCGTGGGTATTATCGAATACAAAAACGGCAAGCGCGTCTATGCCGGTGAAGTTACCCCAAAATAACAACGCTGAAAAATGCGGGGAGGCTTTGGCCTCCCCCCTTGCAGCGGGGGCCTGAGAAAAGCAAAACCGCACTCAGAAAAATCCCCTAAGTCTTAACCCTAAGGTGGCGCGCATGAGCGTTGAGATGTTTTTGCAGCATTTTTTTAATGCCCTCACTTTGGGGTCATTATACGCATTGATAGCTATCGGTTATACGATGGTATACGGTATTTTGCGACTGATCAATTTCGCGCACGGCGATATTTTGATGGTGGGCGCCTATTTTGTGTTTTTCGGCACCTTTGCCTATGGCATGCCGTGGGGTGTTGCGGCTTTATTAGCTATTTTGGGAGCCAGTCTGTTCGGGGTGTTGATTGAGCGCATTGCCTACCGTCCTTTGCGGGAAGCGCCGCGTATTTCCGCACTTATCAGCGCCATAGCGGTTTCCTTCTTCATTGAAAGCCTCGCCGTTGTGGTTTTTACGGGCCTGCCCCGCCCTGTGCTCCAGCCCGAATGGATGGTCAAAATTTGGGAAATCGGCGGCCTGCGTATTTTGCCCCTCACGGCTTTTGTGCCCGCTGTAACCGCCGTGCTGGTGGCGGTGCTGCTCTGGATTGTCTACCGAACCAAACCCGGCTTGGCTATGCGCGCCATTTCTAAAGATATTGAGACGACCCGCCTGCTCGGCGTCAAGGTAGATAATATCATCGCCTTCACCTTTTGCATCGGGTCAGCCCTTGCGGCGGCAGCGGGGATTATGTGGGCCTTACGCTATCCGCAAATTCACCCCTATATGGGCATTCTGCCGGGCTTTAAGGCTTTTATCGCCGCAGTTTTCGGCGGAATTGGTTCTATTCAGGGCGCGGTTGTCGGCGGCCTAGTGCTGGGCTTTATTG
The DNA here is from genome assembly GCA_036655975.1 of Desulfovibrionaceae bacterium. Lineage (GTDB taxonomy): Bacteria > Desulfobacterota > Desulfovibrionia > Desulfovibrionales > Desulfovibrionaceae > CASQEL01. The sequence goes on from JAVVPD010000021.1 coordinate 11,411, forward strand.
AAATAATGACCGTAGCGTGGATGCCAGATCTGTCCGGCTATCGTGATGCTTTTGCCTTTATTTTGCTGGTTCTGGTGCTGCTCTTCAAGCCCACGGGGCTATTTGGTGAGCGCATGGAGGAAAAAATTTAATGATACCTGACAGAACAACGCTCTATTCATGCTTTGGTATTGCCGTATGTGGGCTACTCCTGTGGCAAGCAGAATATTTTCTGGGGAATTATGAAATTTATATCCTGAACCTTATCGCCATTAACGCTATTTTGGCTTTATCGCTGAACCTGATTTACGGCTTTACGGGCATGTTTTCCTTAGGGCATGCGGGCTTCATCGCCATCGGGGCCTATGTGTCGGCTTTGTGTATTCTCAGCCCCATGCAAAAAGAAATGATGTGGATTCTCGAACCCATCATGTGGCCCTTTTCTGAATTGTACACCCCTTTTTGGGTCTCGGTGGTGGCAGGGGGCACGGTAGCGGCTTTTTTTGCTTTGTTGATTGCGATACCCGTCCTGCGCTTGGGAGACGACTATCTCGGCATTGCCACCTTGGGCTTTGCAGAAATTATCCGCGTGCTTATTGTGAACGCAACCCCCATCACCAACGGCTCATTGGGGATTAAGGGCATCCCCAATTATGCGAACTTACTAACAAATTTTTCATGGCTCCTCATTACGCTCTTTGTTATTATAAAAATTTTGAACAGTAATTACGGTAACGTATTACGCTGTATCCGCGACAACGAAATTGCCGCCAAGGTCATGGGCATTAATGTCTTTGCCTATAAGGTGATGTCCTTCTGCCTTGGGGCCTTTTTTGCAGGGGTCGGTGGGGCCTTGCTCGGCAGTCACTTGTCTACTATTGACCCCAAAATGTTCAATTTTTTATTAACATTCAATGTACTTATGTTTGTGGTAGCGGGGGGGCTTGGGTCCATCACGGGCAGTCTCATCGGCACCACGGTCATCACCATTTTGCTGGAATGGCTGCGCGCGCTGGAAGAACCCATGAACATCGGCTTTATGACCATTCCTGGTATTCCTGGTATGCGTATGGTAGTATTCTCCCTGATTTTATTATGTATCATATTATTTCGTCGCGAGGGAATCATGGGCATGCGTGAAATAACGTGGCGCTCCATCCCCAGTTTACTACCTAAGCGCAGGGGGGAAAAATAGTGAGCGCGTCCACTGCCTCCGCCTATGTGGCGGCTAGCCCCAAAAACGCCTTGCTGCATGTGAACAACATCGTCATGCGTTTTGGCGGGGTAACTGCGGTAAACGAATTGGAAATAGCCATTCCTGCGGGCGCCATTGTGGGAATTATTGGCCCCAACGGCGCGGGAAAAACCACTGCGTTTAATGTTATCAGCGGGTTTTACACCCCCCAGCAGGGGCATGTCTATTTCAACGGACAGGACATCACCGGCCTTCCCCCCCATAAAATTTGTGCGGCAGGCATGGCACGAACCTTCCAAAACATCCGCTTATCCCACAATTTGAACGCGCTGGAAAATATTATGGTGGGCTGCCATGTACGCCGTACATTCCCGTGGTGGATGGCCCCTTTATGCCTACCCATGTTCGATAAAGAAGAAGACCGCATCCGCGAGACGGCCTTTAGCCTGCTTGAGCGCCTCAGCCTGACCCAATACGCTTATGAAAAAGCGTCCAGCCTGCCCTACGGCGCGCAACGCCGCTTGGAAATAGCCCGCGCCTTGGCAACCCAACCGCGTTTTTTGTTACTGGACGAACCCGCCGCCGGCATGAATCCCCAAGAAAGCACGGAATTGATGCACTTTATTGGGCATATTCGCGACGAATTCAACCTCACCATCCTGCTTATTGAACACGATATGAAGGTGGTTATGGGGGTATGCCAATATATTTGGGTCATGGAATACGGCGCGCTTATTGCTGAAGGCGAACCCGCCGCCATACGCAGTAATCCTGAAGTTATTAAAGCCTATTTGGGCGAGGACGTGGTACAACATGCTTGAAATTCAAGACCTTCATGTACACTATGGCGGTATTCAAGCCGTGCAGGGCGTAAGCCTTTCCATTCCCCAAGGCAGTGTTGTTACCCTCATTGGTGCCAATGGCGCGGGAAAAAGCAGTATCATCCGCTCCATAGCGGGCCTCAATAAAAACGTGACCGGCAGTATTACCTTCAGCCGGCACCGTGGTGAAGCCCCTGTGTCGCTCATGGGCCACCCCCCAGAAGATATGGTGCGCTATGGTATTTCCCTTTCCCCAGAAGGCCGCCGCATTCTGCCCCACCTCACCGTAGAAGAAAATCTGTTGCTGGGCGCGTATTCCCGCAACGACAAAGTAGGTATTGAAGAGGATATAGAATGGGTGTACACCCTCTTCCCGCGTCTGCGTGAACGCAGTTGGCAAAAAGGCGGTACCCTCTCTGGCGGCGAACAACAAATGCTCGCCGTGGGCCGCGCCCTCATGAGCCGCCCTGACTTGCTCATGCTGGACGAGCCATCGCTCGGCCTCGCCCCCCTGTTAGTGAAGGAAATTTTCAGTATTATCAAACGAATCAATGCCGAGGGGAAAACCGTATTGCTGGTGGAACAAAATGCGTATGCCGCCTTATCAGTGGCTGACTACGCCTATATTTTGGAAGTAGGCCGCGTAGTGCTGCAAGGCAAGGGTAAGGATCTCCTCGAAAATCCAAAAGTCAAAGAAGCCTATTTGGGCGGCTAAGGATCAACCTTTAGGAGTAAATCATGCCAGCTATGGCCGTGGGTACCCAAATGTACCACTGGGCAAAGGATCTCTTTCCCATCTGTCGCAGCATCACGGGAGAAGGCGTGCGCCAAACCTTGCGCTATCTCCAAAACCTCGTCCCCGGAATCCAAATCCACGAAGTCCCCAGCGGAACAACTTGTTTTGACTGGACAATCCCCGACGAATGGAATATCCGCACTGCCTATGTAGCCAATGAAGCTGGCGAAAAAATTATTGATTTTTCCCGCAATAATCTCCACATTGTTGGCTATTCCGAACCTCTTGATGTTTGGATGAACCTTGCAGAATTGCAACAGCACCTGCACTCTTTGCCGGATCAGCCCACGGCTATTCCCTATGTAACCTCCTATTATAAACGCAGTTGGGGCTTCTGCCTGAGCCACGAGCAACGCAAAAAACTGCCCGAAGGCAGATATCATGTGGTTATTGACGCAACCCTCGCCCCCGGGCACATGACCTATGCGGAGCTGACCATTCCGGGAGAGAGCCGCGAAACCATCCTGCTGTCTACCTACGCATGCCACCCCTCCATGGCTAATAACGAGCTCGCAGGGCCTGTGCTACAGTGCGCGCTGGCGCAATGGCTGCAAACAGCTCCGCGCAGGTACACGTATAAATGTATTTTCGTGCCCGAAACCATCGGCAGTATTTATTATTTGAGCCGCCATCTCCCCGAGCTGCAAGCCCACGTCAAGGCCGGTTTCGTGCTGAGTTGCTGTGGTGACAACAACACCTATTCCTATTTACCCTCGCGCAATGGGGATACCCTCAGCGACAAAGTATTGTTGCATGTGCTGGAACAACATCATCCCTATTTTACGCGCTACACTTTTCTTGACCGTGCCAGCGACGAACGCCAGTACCAAAGCCCCGGCGTGGATCTGCCCGTCATTCCTTTTGCCCGCTCGCTGTACCGCCACTTCCCCGAATACCACACCTCCTTGGACGATATGCGCTTCATCACCGCAGAAGGCCTACAAAATTCCTATGATACCATGCAAATGTGCCTTGAAATTCTTGAAGCCAACACCATCTACCACAACACCTGCCTGTGCGAACCCCAATTGGGCAAGCGCGGCCTCTACCCCACCACCTCCATCAAGGGGGGCTATGACGATACGGTTGATATTATCATCAACTTTCTTGTCTATTGCGATGGGCAGCACGACCTTCTGGATATTGCCAAACTCATCGGTGTACCCGCCGAACGCTGCATCCCCATTGTGCAAAAACTTGTTGAAAAAGGCGTATTACGGGCTTGACCAGTTTCTAATCATGTACTAATCTATTCTCACAAGACAACTTCCCTACACGCTCCGTTGCCCGTCAACGGACGTGTTTTTTTATAATCTGCACCTTCCCACAAAATCTATGTATGAGGATTATCTATGAACATCCCTATCTCTATTGAAGGCTTCAAAAAACTTGAGGAAGAATTACAAACGCTTAAAGCTGGGCGGCCCGCAATTATCCAAGCCATCAAGGAAGCCCGCGAAGAAGGCGACCTGAAGGAAAACGCCGGCTATGATGCCGCCCGAGAACGCCAAGGCATGACAGAGGCCCGCATTAATTACATTGAATCCCGTATGGGCTTGTATCAGGTGCTGGACCTGAATACCCTCAACGGCGATAAAGTCATTTTTGGCGCCACCGTTGAAGTGGAAGACGTTGATACCGAAGAACGCAAGCATTTCACCCTTCTTGGCCCCGATGAAGCCAATTTTGCCAATGGCTCCATTTCCATTCAGTCCCCCGTAGGTCTCGCCCTGTTGGGTAAAGAAGTGGGCGACGAAGTCAGCGTGGACATTCCCCGTGGTCGCGTTACCTACGAAGTTATCGCCATCACTTTCCACGGTTCTGAACGCGGTAAATAGGCCCCTGGGGGAGGCTTCGCCTCCCTCAGCCCCTTCCCTGCCCAAGAGCATCTTGCTTTTTTTATTCGGCAATACTTGCCGAACACGCCAAGCCCCCAAAATTATCCCCTTGTAATTACACATCTTTTCAATTTGGAACACTCTTTGTAAGGCATAGCCTGCAAGGAGTGTTATCATGCAAATTATTCCTCATCTTTCGTCGTCTTCGCCAATCTTTGAAGACGAATTATCTCCCCACCGGGCCCCAAACACCACGGATGCGGAATCTTTTGCGGACTATCTCCTCGCCCAACAAGAAGCACAAAGAGCTGTAGACGAAGGCATTGAACGCTCTGTCACCACGGCTCTGCAAGCACTGGCACAGCCTTCAACGCCTTTGCAGGAAGCGCCCTATACCGTCAAAAGTAAAACAGACGCAGGCACCTACACCCTTGAAGAAGTATGCTTTAGCAAAACAGAATTGGTGGAATTGCGTGAAAAACTGATTGACGCCGGAGCCCCCACACAAACACTTGAAAAATTTGATAAACTCGTAAACCAACCTGACGGCGCGACCATGGCGCAAGTTATGGCAAGCTTACACAAGACACAAAGCCCAATATCCTTATCAGATGACGACAAGAACGCGCTCACGTCTTTGCTACAAAAAATTGATGGTACAGGCGCATTAGAAGAAAAAGTCATGGGGCTGCTCCAGAGCGGACAAGGACTGGCGGCGTGGAACATACTGTCACAAACGCTTACGGGCCTTGATCCTTCCAAAACTTTTAGCATTGACAAGTCAGAAATTGCCGTTTTGGGCAAGGCATTAGGGCTTTCGGGCGCGGGGCAGCAACAATTGCTCGCGGGCTTTGGCAATACCCAAAACCTTGAACTGACAGCGACCCAATGCAAGCAATTACTCAGTCCGGCCCAAAGCGACTTGGTGCAGCGTGAAGCTGACCAAAAAAAGTTGAACGCAGCCTTTACTGCCGTTGTTGATCCTATTTTGCAGAAAGCCCGCAAGCGCATGCAGAACGAAAAAGACGCTGCCTCACGGCAGAGCCGCCAGGTCGAGCAAAGCAAAATCATGATTCATAAAACCGTCACCACAACAGCCCGCAATACGGTGGAAACAACCGCAGTTAAGCCCGATCAAACAACAGATACGGGGGAAAAAACTTCCACCATCGCCAAAGACGCGCCAGCCGACACGGCGAAGCTTGCAGCCCAAAATAAAGGCGAAAGCGCGGCGGAACACCTTGCAGCACCGCTGCGGGGTGATATTCCCAAAACACCCGAGGTGCAAAACACCCCCACCACACCCCACAAGTCTGTCGACCCTGACAACCAGATGCAGAACCGCGCTCAGGCCCATTTGCTGCGCGACAACGGGAACATGTCCGACGAGCGCAACGCTGCTGACAACAAAAAGTCCAGCAATACAGGGTGGGAAGCCTTACTCAACAAGGTGGAAACGCGGACGCAAAAATCCCAGCCAACCACCGCCACACAAAGCATGACGGGCAATATTCAGGGCGTACACACAGGCCTGCTAGCCTCCGGAGCCACCACCACCGCCACCGGAACCCCAAACCATATAGCGCGCCACGTTGCCTCGCAGGTAGAACAAGCCATGCTCAGTGCCATGCGGGATGGCAGCAAAAAGTTGGAACTGCAACTCAACCCTGTGGATTTAGGCAGCCTGACTCTGACCCTGACCACCCGCAATGGCGAAGTCAGCGCGATTATCCGTTCTGAACGCACCGAAACCGCCGACTTGATGATACGGCAATTGGACATGCTGCGTACCAATTTAGAGCAACAAGGCATTAAGGTGGACAAGCTGGAAGTGCAAACGCAAGCCCAAAATCAACAAAATACCGCTTGGAACGGCATGCAACAGCACAATAGCCAGCAGGAAGAACATGCCCGTCGGGAACAACTAGACCGGATTCGTAATCTTGGAAGAGTACGAAATACCAGTACAAATGCACATGATATCACTTTGGAACAAGGGTTGCAGATAACAGCCCGTACGGCAGAAAATGCCGCGCAAAGTCTTCACATTGTCGCATAATACGAGGTAACGGTCATGCCCATCAATCCCGCCCAGCTGAACGACAGCAAAAATGAATTCAACCAAGCTGTAGGAAATCAAAAGGGTAGTGCGCTCGATAAAGATTCGTTCATGCTTCTGCTGGTCACCCAGTTTAAGTATCAGGATCCACTCAACCCTATGGAAGATAAAGAATTTATTGCTCAACTGGCACAATTTTCCAGCCTTGAACAATTGATGAACTTAAATGACAGCATGGGCACCCTTACCGATGCGACTAACAGCCAGCAAATGCTCAATGCCACATCCTACATTGGCAAAACAGTGTTAGCGGCGGGTACGTCTATCAGCAAAACGGGCGACAGCGTTACCAAGTTCCAATATGCCTTGAGCGAACAGTCCGCCAGCGGTGTTGTCAACGTGTACGATTCTAACAA
>JAVVPD010000021.1:18524-23784 GCA_036655975.1 Desulfovibrionaceae bacterium
TCAATTAGTGTACACCGAAACCTTGCCGTCACAGCAAAAGGGCAGCTACGACTTTAACTGGACCGGCAAAACCCTGACCGGCGGCAATGCCCCCGATGGCGTGTACACCGTACGCATGGCCTGCCAAACCGACAAAGGTGCCCCCATCATTATGGACAGTCAGGTGGAAGGGGAAGTTGCGGGTGTGCGTAATGAAAATGGCATTATTTACCTCCGTTTGACCGACGGGCGCGTAGTAAGCCTCGCCAATGTGCGCCAAGTGGGCGCGACCACGCCTAAAGAACCAGAAAAGCCGGCAGAAAAACCTGAGGAAAAGCCCGAGGAAAAGCCCGTCGTTCCTCCCGTAAACCCTGATCCAGAAATACCAGATCCAAAGATTCCCCCGGTCATACCCACGAGCATGACCATACCAGAGGCCCCAGTTATACCCTAGGGGCGCACAAAAATTGAGGCAACGCGGCAGCAACGCGGACACACCTAACTTTAGCAATGGCTAATCAGCATATACGGAGGTCATCATGGGTCTTTCAGCAAGTATGTGGGGCAGCGTTTCAGGCTTGCTCATGCACGGCGAAAAAATGAATGTTGTCGGTAACAATATTGCCAATATCAGCACCATCGGCTTCAAGGGCCAGCGCATGGACTTTGAAGACTATATTTATCAAAACAGTTTCAGTGCTGGCGGCCCCACCCAAATTGGGCGCGGCGTAGGCATCAGTGCTGTTATGGGCGACTTTTCACAATCATCCTTCGAAACAACCAATGATCCCACAGACCTAGCCATCGCTGGCAAGGGCTTCTTTCAAGTAAAAGACCCCTATTCAGAACAAGTATGGTACACCCGCGCGGGGAACTTTCGCTTTGATAAAGAAGGCACCCTGCGTAACCCCCAAGGCTTTGCCCTGCAGGGCTGGGAAATTGACAATACCACGGGCCTCAGCCTAGGCACAGGCACAGCGGCTGTTGCGGCGAACAAGTCCCCCTTACGCGGTACCGGTGTGCCCACAGACGTGCGTTTTAACACTTGGACCGTAGACCCCAAACAAACCAGTAAAATAGAATGGGGCGTGCAGCTCGATACGCGGCCCGGCAATGACAAAAGCGTAGACGCCAAAAATCCCATGTTCTCGCTCTTCGGTACGTGGAACGGCAAACAGCCGCCGCTTACCCCGTCTACCAAGCCCATTTCCTCTGACGCTTACGCCTACCCCGCCACCATGCAGGTGTACGACGAAGGCGGCACCGCCCACACCATCACTACCTATTTTGACCAAGTGACAGGCGGCGGTAAAATTCAGAATTTACCAGCCGGCTATCAGGTGTACGAATATCTCACCACCATGAATCCTGCCGAAGATTTACGCACCTACGGGGGGACATACAATCCGGCAACAGGTTTAATGCAGGATGATTTAACCACCTACACCGCGCCACTAAATGCCAAGGGCAATGCCGTTCCGGCCGGCCACGCAACATTGGCAACAACAAATCCCGCTGGTATGACGTTGACGCAAGCCTTGGCCTTGGTTAATGCCAATTCCGGCCTTGCTCCTATCACGGAAGCGGACTTAAACATTAAACAATATCCCAGTAATGGCTGGACGCTAGACCCCACAGACCCCACGGTGCGCGCCGCTCTTGGACGCGCTACAGGGGCGGATCTGGCAAACCTGAACGCCTTGGTTGGGCCGCCTGCCCTTGCCAATCTCACGCCTGCAGACGCCAATACCGTAAAGAAGATGAGCGAAACCCAGTCTGCCGGTATATTAATGACGGGAACTTTGGTTTTCAACTCCGCCGGGCAATTGGTCAGCCAAAGTGCTTACAGCTACAAGGGGAATACGGTTATGGGGGATGACACCTCCTACAATTTCAACCCCGACAACCTTGAAAACTGGGAGCCTACTCCGGTGTCCAGCAACGGCTACCCCGTGTTTACCCCCAACTTTTCCGGTCAGCCCTTGGCGAACAGCGTTCACCAGAAGGCTTCCACCGCAAGCTTAAATCAAAATGATGCGGAACGCTATTTGATTGAATTGGACTTTGGTTTCAAAAGCCAAATTTTGGATGTGCCATGGTCTAACGCACGCAACGCCGCCACCGTAGGCACCGACTATGCCAACCTTGCCAGCATGGTGGACGGCAAGCGCTCGCCAACAGCCAGCCGCGCGTCCGCCGCGCAAGGGGCCACCATTACCAGCCTGCAAGACGGCTATACCTTTGGCAGCCTGAGTAACTATAATGTGGACAAAGACGGAATACTCTACGGCATCTATTCTAACGGTGTAACCCTGCCGCTGTATCAGACGGCTATTTATGACTTTGTCAATACTCAGGGCCTGCGCCGTGAAGGCGGAAACTTGTTCTCCGCCACGCAAGACTCGGGCAATCCGCGCCTGAGTGCGGCGGGGCAAAACGGCATGGGCACCGTCAATTCCTATTCCGTCGAGCAGTCCAACGTAGACATGGCCCGCGAATTTGTGCAAATGATCAGCACCCAGCGCGGCTTCCAAGCCAACTCCAAAGGCATTACCACCGTGGACGCTATGCTGGAAACCGTTATCGGCATGAAGCGCTAGTAAACATATTCCGTATATGCACAAGGAAACCACCATGGATTTTGCTGACCATGGTGGTTTCTGCATGCCTAAAGCATTTTTGATTCCAGACGCTCGCCCCTGCCGCCCTTCCTGAGCCTTTCTTCCTATCGACGCAGAGCTTAATGTTTGCCCGCGTCTTCACGCCTAATAGCAGCGCGAATTTCCCGAATCAAGGGGCTGAAGTCGCTCATACCCGGTAAATTTAAGCCCTTAATGTTGGTGAGATATTGCTGACGCAGACGCGCCAAATGGTCTTGGCATTGCTGCTGAAATTCCTTACTGGCGGGTATAAAAACGTGCCCCTGCTCAAGGAGTTGCTGCTGAACTTCGTTTTGCGCCACGTCTAGGGCAAGCCCGCAACGGATAGCCATGGCACGGCCTGTGGTTTCGGTGAGCAATGCTTTGTGTTCTGGCGGCAGGGCGTACCAAACTTCTTTGTTTATCCCCATATAAAAACTATAGTACACTAAGGGGACACAAGTGGTGAAGTTGATATATGAGGAAATGTCAAAGGAAATAAGCGGAGGAATGGGGCACAGCACCCCCTCGGCTAAACCTTTACGCAACATTGAGGCTGTTTCTGCGGGGAGACAACGCACCGGTATGCCTCCCACAGAGAGTATAAAGCGTTCTAACAAATCCGTCCACACCAACAGCTTGAGGCCTTGTAGTTCTGCAATAGTTGTAACAGGCTTAGTGCTGGTATGAATATATACGGGGGAAGAGCTCCATGCCCATAGCAGGTGCATCATTTGCAATTCCGCTTGCAAAGCCTTGTGAGTTTGCACCACATCCCACACAATACGGGAGGCCACATGGGAATTGGGCGCGTCCAGATGATATGCAAAGAGATTACTGACAGGCGGTATGGGATGCAAAGTCATGGGAAGCACCCCCGCCACATTCAGCGCACCTATCACCAAAGGCGCGTAGGCATCAAATTCAGTAAGCAGTGTACTCGCATCGTACTGATCAATTTTAATAGCACCTTTACTTTTTGTCTGTATTTCTTCTACCCACGGGGCAAACACCTTGTGTTGCAGGGCATGCCGCTTGTCATAAGGACTTGCCATAATTAGCGGCAAGGTGGACGTAGAGTCTGCAAAGGCCGTACCGCACAGAATCCAAAACAGGGGCACCAACACGCAGGAGCAGCGCACGAAAAGCGTCATAACAGACACAGAATTATATCGCATCATGCTCTCCAGAAAAAATTTGTGGGCAGTATTTTCGTAAGGTATTCTCCAAAACCGTGGGCGATATGGGTTTGGTAACATGCGCGTTCATTCCCGCAGCAAGGCTTTTCTCCTGATCGCCCGCCATAGCATGGGCGGTCATGGCAATGATGGGCATCTGCAGGCCCAAGGCACGGATTTCTTGGGTGGCGGTAATGCCGTCCATTTCTGGCATTTGAATATCCATAAGAATAATATCAAAGGCGCCACTCTGGGCAAACTGTACAGCCGCGCTCCCTGTTCCCACTACGGTTACGGCAGTGGTGTAGGCCTTTAATAATTCGACAATAATGAGCTGATTAATCTCGTTGTCTTCCGCCACAAGAATTTGACAAGGGGCAGACTTTTCCACCGCCGCAGCTTTACCTTCCGTATTTACCGCAAGATTTTGGGCAGGCAATATGTCTTGAAAAGCGTCTGAAGGTGAAGAATCAATGCACAATACGGATTCAAGGCCAGCACTGGAGCGACGCCCCTCGCAGACGATGGTACAGGTGAAGGTGCTGCCCCAGCCCACCTCGCTGGAAACCGTTATATCACCGTCGAGCATCTGGGCAAGGTTTTTGCTAATAATCAAGCCCAGGCCGGTGCCGCCAAATTTCCGTGTTGTGGAGGTATCCGCCTGCGAAAAAGGCCGGAATAAACGCTGTATTCCTTCCTCATTTATACCAATACCCGTATCTTTTACGATAAATGACAATACATAATACGGTATTGCGGCATTGAAAGGGGCGGCTACATCGTCAAAAATTTTTGCTTCTACTTTTATAGTAACGCTACCGTTGGCAGTAAATTTTAAACCATTGCTTGCAAGGTTGAGCAATATTTGTCCCAGACGATAAGGATCACTGCAAATAATAGTGGGGACATCGGGGGCGGAAACGCATTCCCAGTGCAGCCCCTTGCTCTCCGCCTGATCTGCCAAATTGTTGTACACATAGGCCAGCACATCATTCAGGCGAAAGTACACACGTTCCATCTCCAATTTGTGGGCTTCAATTTTAGAAATATCCAAAATATCGCTGATAAGTCGCAGGAGCGTGTTGCTCGAAAATTGTATTTTCCGCAAATAATCTGCCTGCTGGGGAGTAAGGGAAGTTTTTGACAACAGATGCGCCAACCCGATGATGCCGTTCATGGGGGTGCGTATTTCGTGGCTCATATTGGCAAGAAAATTGTTTTTAATGCAGATGGATTCTTCGGCCGCAAGCCTAGCGCGTTCCGTGCGGTGAACCAGCACCATGGTCAGCCAGCCTACAACAACCAGCACCAGCAGCACCATGACTATGCCCGCAAGCAGGGTTGTATCCAGTAGAAAATTTATAGAACGCTGATATTCGGCATAGGTAATACTGAGCAGCAACTTCCAACCCGTGCGGGGTAAGGTGGTAAAAAAACAATAGTATTCAACAGGCATGGAGCGTT
>JAVVPD010000021.1:23794-28983 GCA_036655975.1 Desulfovibrionaceae bacterium
CCAAAGGCGTGGCCGGATTCCTGATCCATAATTTGCCGCCCCAAATTGGTGTGCGAAACATTGCGCCCTACCATGGAGGAATCTGGATGCAAAATAATATTCCCGTGATCGTCTAAGAGGGACATGTAGCCTGTCGCGCCCAGTTCAAAACGATTCGTGGTGGCCCCACCCAACTTTTGCATGTTAATAACCGCCACAGCCACCCCAACAATGCTATTTTCGTGGGCAATGGGCGCGGTAACGGCAATAACCATGTTTCCGGTGACGGGCGAACGATAGGGGGATGAAAAAAGCCGCAAGCCTTTAATAGACTGCGCCACACAACGATCATCCACAACTTTAGTACCCGGAATCATAGGGTACGAAGACATGCGTAATGTGTTTTGACAATCCACAATAGCAATAAATTCTACATAGGGGAACAGCAAGGCCATTTTTTGAAGAGTCACCAACTCATTCGGGTCGGCAGGTGCAGAATTCATACCCAGTGCCGTCAACGCTACCGATGAGGTTGCCAAATTTTCCACCCCAAGGCGGGCCGCTTGCAAGGCATTGTGGACAGGGGTACACAAGGTTTCCACCAACAATTCTTGCTGGGCACGAATACCGGCCTGCTGCGCGTCTGCCAATTTGATGGACATCATAGTGAAGCCCACACCCAGTATCAAGCAGAGGATACAAATAATAGCAAAGGGCAAAAAATATTTTTTCATAGCAGTAAAGCCCTTCCCCATCTGTAAAGCCCTTCCCATCTGTGCGGCTGTAAAACAATAACTGCTGTGCGTTGCTTCATAGACTGCATATATTATGGAGTTTAGCAGCTAACACGAGGTATGGCAAGACAGCCCCCGTGCGCGAACAGATGGTTGCGACCAAATATGTTTGATATATTTTGTGTTGTATGGCATTATATTTTAGACATACCGTAGGCTCAACGCCACAAGCTTTTCCCCCTTCTGAAAAATTTTGTGCACACAGCCCGTGGCTAGGGAGAATGTCTCTTTTATTCTTCCCCCAAGCTACGCGAAAAATGCCGCAAGGGAGGCATGGGCTTTTGAGCATATTTTTACGTATTTATTTTTCCGGTAAAGCATGCCAGAGTGCCCAGACAAAACGCGATGAACGCTCAAACAATACAAATATATCGACCAGTCAACACGCTAGGATAGAGAATGTACAGGCTCCCTTCCCCATCGGGATATCCCCGGTCAAAATTCGAATCTCCGGCGCGCGTCCCCCTTGCTTTGGTGCGCCGCACGTCCCCTAAACCTTTTGTGAATAACCATTGTTTAGAGGAACAACGCTTTACCCTAGCCTTGCGGGGTAGCTATAGTGAAATTTATGAACTGAACACTCTTACCAACCGTTCCACATTAATATTCAGTAACAGCGCCCATCTGCTTCCCGTGGGTGTGAATGGTTTATGGGACACGTCCTTAATTCTTGCTGCGGTCGTCCATCCAGAAGATAGAGCCCATGTGGCAAAGAGCTTTATGGGGAAAACGCTGCGCGCCCGTTTTGCACAAGGCTGCACGGAAGTGGCGGAAGAATTCCGGCGTATCGGGCAGGACGGGCAATACTATTGGGTATCTGCCATTGTGGTGCCGCTCCACGAAGAGGGCGACGTGGGCAATACCTTCATGTTACTCGTGAAGGATATTACCGAACGTAAAATCCAAGACCGTCAGCAGCGTTTGCAACAGCAGTATAACTTGGCCTTACGCAATATTTATGACGAATTTTTTGAATGCAACCTCACCCAAAACTATTATCGCATAATGCACCATGTGCCCAATAAATATGTTATCCCGCCCATGGCCGGTGCCTTGGACAAACATATTGTTTTGGTAGCCGAAAATATGATTCATCCTGAGGATAAAGAGCGCTTCTTACATTTTTTTGACATCGAAACCATGCGAGCCAAATTTGCCCAAGGCCAAGAATTTTTGATGGGGGAATTTCGCAAGCGTATGGTAAGCGGGGGGTATCAATGGGCCGCGCTGACCCTATTTCCCCTACACCGTGGTGAAGGGGATGACGAAATCTACCTTGTTTTCGTCATGGATATTAACGCGCGCAAAAAAGCCCAAGAAATCGCACAGCAAAATATTCTTCTTGAAAAACAGCGGCTTGCAGATGAACGCTACCGAATTATTATAGAGCAAACCAATACCCTTGTTTTTGAATGGTCGCGCGAGAATGCGGTACACTATTTTTCTCCTGAACTTGGTCAACGCTTTGCCGGAACCTATGACAGCCGAAATATTTTGAATATTTGGGAAGAAGACGGCGTGGTTCACCCGGATGATTTGCCCAGTGTTGTGGAATTTCGCACCCATTGCCTCACCCTGTCCCATCCAGAAATGATTATCCGTCTACGCACGCGAGCCAACACTTTTATCTGGTGTAAGGTGGTTCTTTCGTGCCAATGCGACGCACAGGGCACCCCCACCCGCTATATTGGCACCCTTAATGATGTGCACGAAGCCACATGCGCCAGTCTGGCGCTGCATTACCGGGCTGAATACGACATGCTTACGGGCATTTTTAACATGCAAACCTTCTACGCGCGCGCAGAACATTTGCTGCAAACCCAGCCAGAGCGTCCGTATTCTATTATTCGTATGGATATTGACCGCTTTAAGGTCATCAATGATTTGTACGGACTAGAAGCTGGCGATCTTTTGCTCAAAAAAATTGCCCGCCTGCTCAATGCCCGCATGAGCCCCCACAGCGTATGCGGGCGAATCAATGCCGACGTGTTTTGTCTGTGTGTGGATTATACAGAAGACCAAACCCTTGCCTTTATTCGTGAAATGTCTGCAGAATTAACGCACTACCCCTTACCCAGTCGTCTCGTGCCTTCCTTCGGCATTTGCCGCGTGGACAACCGAGAGACGCCCATCAATGTTCTGTGCGACTGGGCCCACTTGGCACTCAAAACCGTTAAGGGTAATGTGCTGGTGTATCACGCTTTTTATGACGAAACACTCCGCAATTTTATTTTGGAAGAGAAAAAAATTGAAAGCGAAATGCACGAGGCCCTCACACAAGGGCAGTTTCAACTGTACATACAGCCTAAAGTAGCGATTGACAGCAAAAAAGTTGTGGGGGGCGAAGGACTTGTGCGCTGGATACACCCCGTTGAAGGAATAATTTACCCAGACCGTTTTATTCCCCAATTTGAAAAGAACGGCTTTGTCATCCATTTAGATGAATATATTTGGGAACGCACCTGCATGGTTTTACGCGATTGGTTAGACAGGGGGCTGCCCGCAGTGCCCGTGTCCGTGAACATGTCGTGTATACATATCCATGACACACGTTTGTGTGAAAAACTCCTCAATTTGACCCAAAAATATAATTTGCCCCCCCAGCTGCTGGAATTGGAGCTGACCGAAAGCGTGTTTTTGGACAACGAGGCTGATATGGTGACCGCAATCAAAAGATTGCAGAAACACGGCTTCATTTTTTCGTTGGACGATTTCGGCGCGGGCTATTCATCACTGAATATGCTGAAAAGCTTGCCCATCAATACGATTAAAATTGATCGCGGCTTTTTAAGCGAAGTTTCCGCCACAGAACGCGGAAAAACGATTATCCGCCACATTATTTCCCTTGCCAAGGCCATGAATATGCATATTGTTGCCGAGGGTGTAGAAAATGGCGATCAAGCGCGCTTTCTGCTAGACGCTGGGTGCGCGGTGGCGCAGGGTTTTTACTATTCTCCCCCTGTGCCCGTCACGGTGTTTGAAAACATGGCTTTTGACAACAGCCCCTTACCCTCGCCCGCGCTTCACAGACCGCAATGAATAGCTGCTTATGTCACAGGAAGGGGGGCCATTCGCAGCTTGCGTGTGGGGAACATGCGGAACGTAAAGTACAACTTACTGTAAATACAATCTATTTTTACCTGTATATAGGATAATAAACTATGCGGAAGTGTTTATATGCTTTATCTATTATTGTCGTTGTCTATATAGTGATAGTAGAACCATTAACATCTAAAGACACACATATAACAACTACAGAAACGCAAAGCGCACAAGATGCCACAAAAGCAGCGGAGAACACGCCTGCAGGGCTGCCAGAAGAGCTAGACCCCATTACCTTCACACCCCAAAATTACGCGCTTATGTATACAAACCTCAATGAAGTCATGCAGGAAAACATGCTTAACAGCATTATTTTTCTGATCGGTCGCGGGAAAGCCTGTAATGTTTCGACAGAAAATTTGGATAAAAAACTCAACATCCTCCTTTCTATAGATACAACGAGGGATAAAAAAACGACCGATGCCGCGATAGAACAACAAATGCTGGCCCAAAAAAATGGCACAACGCAAGAGACGTGTGAGAATATCCAAACAATCATTGAGCAGGTTGAAAAAAAGTCTCGGATTATTGACTAGGCCCATGCAACCCGCACTATTCTTCTGCACCTAAAGCATTTTTGATTCCAGACGCTCCCTCCAGCGCTTTACGGCGAAAGTAAATTTCGCCTACGCCTACGGGGCGGGCGACGGTTCCCGTCGCCAGAGCATTTAGCTATTTTCAATAGCAAAATGCTCTAAAAAATCTGCACACCGCCCCAGCAAGAGACGGTGTGCAAATTTTTTATTCGTCAACCTTTGTTTTATGGTATTCAGCAATAACCTTGCTCGCCACTGGTGGTGGAGCTTCTTCGTAGTGGTCAAATTCCATGGTAAACACGCCCTGCCCAGCGGTCATGGAACGCAAGTCAGGGGCATAACGCAGCACTTCATTCATGGGAATATGGGCTTTTATTTCGGTAATACCGCCTTGAGAATCAGAGCCAAGAACCTTGCCACGGCGGGAAGACAGGTCGCCGATCACGTCCCCCATATTTTCATCGGGAATAGAAATACTGATAAGCATCACAGGTTCAAGCAGCAGGGGCTTCAAATTTTCCATAGCCTTTTTGAAAGCGATGGAACCTGCCACCTTGAAGGCCATTTCTGAGGAATCAACGTTGTGATAGGAGCCATCGTAAACTTTGACTTTAAAGTCCACCACTTGGCATCCGGCAAGAAAACCCCGTGCGGCGGCTTCCTGCACGCCCTTATCAATGGCGGGAATATACGTACGGGGAATAACACCGCCTACAATGGCGTCTTCAAACACATCGCCCGAGCCACGGGGCATGCCTTCCATTTCTATCCAGCAATC
>JAVVPD010000022.1:0-1196 GCA_036655975.1 Desulfovibrionaceae bacterium
CAGCATGTCAAAGCATCTCAGTACAAAAAAGCGGTAGATAGCCTTCCTGATATATTTAAAACATGAACAAAAAAAGCACTCACAGTTTTTCAACCGCAAGTGCTTGATTTCATGGTGGGCCCACGAGGGTTTGAACCTCGGACAGACCGGTTATGAGCCGGTGGCTCTACCAACTGAGCTATAGGCCCATAAAAAAAACAAATATACCGTCAAAGCGTGCCTTGTCAAGCGTGGATAGCTAAAAAGGATGCCAAGGCCTGTATATTCTCGTTTGTCATATCCCCAGTGCTGTGCAGCACCAAGAAAACCATTCGTATTGGTGGGATGGTACGGATTGACTCGGGGTGTGGGTAATGGTCCAGACGGGCACTTGTCGTTCTTCTTTGCTCACACCATTATGACTTTTATCAGCGTTCATGCCGTGGTCGCTGGTGATCACCACCTGATAGTCCGCTTGAAGCCAGAGGGGAAGGTACTGCGCCAGCAGCATGTCCGCAGCACGCACGGCATTGCGGTATTCCGCGCTATCAGCCCCAAAGCAATGGCCTGCGTAATCAATGCCCATGCTATGCACCAAGCTTAGATGGGGGGCGTAGTGGAGGCGGAGGGCTTCGGCATCTAAAAACACATGGTCATCTGGGTAGGCATCATTATTATAGAACAGCCCGTAGGAAAGGGGCAGGGTGGGATTGACGGTCAGGCGGGCGTGGGTATCCGTGGGGATGCCGTTGCACAGTTCGTTTATCCAGTGATAGGCCGCCGCTGCGGTAACCAAACCCGCTTGGTGCGCGGCATGGAAAAATGTGGGAGCAGGGTGGGGCTGCCAGACCGTGTTGTGCACTATGCCCGACTGGTTGGGCAATATTCCTGTGAGTATACAATGGTATAGAGGGCGTGACAGGGCGGGTAATTCGCAATATTGGGTAGTATAATGGGCCTTGCCCGCTGCCACGAGGGCAGAGAGGTAGCCCATGCATTCTTGTGCGGTGGCAGCGTTGCAGCCGTCCAGCAAAACGAAAATGAGTTTGGACATGTTCTACCAATCCCCAGTGGCTTGCGCGGGAGCATGGGGAAAGCTGGTGCTTATGGGGTCGCTTGCCAGAGAGGAAAGGCGTATCCCCTGCACGGTGTAGTGCTCACGCAGCCACATTAGATAGTCGCGTATTTTACATACTAAGGCATCGGCTGCGGCCTGA